>JAFSVH010000039.1 GCA_017450215.1 Bacilli bacterium
TCTTCCTTCTTCATTATAGAAATTTCCATCATCTTGGCAATAATAAAGTTCTCCGTTCTTCCATTTATCAAAATCACTTTTATTACACATTGTTATTGAATGTGTACTTGAACTATTAGTTTCAAACGTATTTCTTCTTATAATTTTCATAAATCCTCCTACCAAAACTTGATTGTTTTAATATTATCCCAACCAAGTTCTTTTTGAAATTGTTTAATTAATTTAGTATATTCTTTTTCTTGACTTGTATATAATATTGAAGTTCCAACATCCTTCCTATCTAAATAAAAGAAAAATACTCCGTCATTTTCACTTACAAATTTGATTAAATTATTTTCAGCAACTAATGAAAATCCTTTTTCTCTAAATTTTTCTATCGCGCTCATATTCCCTCCTATTTAAATAAATTGCTTGCAACTTCATTACCAAAACCTAAATCGATGTATTTTTGCAATATTTCTTTGGCTTCTTCATCATAATTAATAGCATTATACACATCATAAATTGTTTCGTTTTCTCTTGATAATACAACAATTAAATCGGAAACTGCTCGAGTGGAATATGCTATAGGTCTTTTATCTTCGGGGAATTTTGTATGTGGCCTATACCACCAAACATCTCCTTTAATATTTTTTGTAGCCATATTAATTACCTTTTAAGAAAACATCGTTCTCTTTTTCATATTCTTTTAGCTTATTCCAAAACTCTCCAACATCCTCATATTGAGGGCATTCTTCTGTTCCGTTATTAATATAATCACTTTCATAATCATATTCATAACCAATAGTTTTAATATTATAACCACGATATTCATCTCCACCTATAGTTATATATGATTTTCTATTAAATAAAAATTTCTTTAAAAATTCATCATCAGTTTTTATTTTTTCTATAAATCTTTGGTCTATATTATTGGCGTGGTCTACATAACAACCATATCTATCCATTATAATAAAACAACTATCATCACCCGTTAAATTTCCGTCATCTCCATCTCTATCAACATATCTAAAGATATCTTTGGGGTTCGGATGTCTAAAATCATCTTTATTAGTATTTAGATATTCTTTCTTTTCTTTCTCAATCTCTTCTTGAGTTAAAGGAATGTGTTTCTGAGCATCAATATCATATTTTGTCTCATTTGATACAACCATATTAACGACTTCTTCCCAAATTTTCCATACCCTATCTTTAAAATTATCAAGTTCTTCCTTTGACGTAAATACTTCTGGCTTCCATTTCTCATTACTATTAGACCATTCATAATTTGTTTTCAATAACATATATGCATAAGCCAATTTTTCATCCCAATCTTCAATTAATTTTTCTGGGCTTCTTCCATAATTATAGTCGTGGTCTAAACTATTATATAATGAATAATCATCATCTTTGACGATATGAGGGACAACCAATGCGTGTGTAGAAGAAGAATTGGTTTCAAAAGTACCTTTTCTTATTAATTTCATCTACTATCTTTCTCCTCTATAAATACTCATAATTATTTTATCATCTAACTCTTTTTGTTCGACTTCAGCATAATTATTAATATATTCTTTAGAAGCATTACCATCCTCAATTACATCATAATAATCACTTTCCATAAAATCATATTCACTATCAAAATGCTCCCCATTATAATCTATAGAACCATCTGTATTTCTTATGATTTTTTTATCATTATCACTTAAATCTTCAACTTTTCCGGTATAAAGATTTAAAATCTTTTCATTATTTTGCCAAGCCTTATAATCATCTTTAGAAATGATAACTAAAGCGTGTGTGCTGCTTGAATTAGTTTCAAAGGTATTTCTTCTAATTAGTTTCATTTATTTCACCTCTTTTTTATTTAAATCTTCATATTCTAAATATAAATCTCTAAAATCATCATCTATTTGAGCATAATATTCAAATTTCTTTTTCTTATCAATTTCTGAAAATTTTTCTTCCATTTCTTGCTGTAATTCTTTTATTCTTTCTTTTCTTTGAATCTCATCCCACCATTTAGAAACATCAACGTGTTGGATATATTCATATTCACAATTTTCTAAATCGAATCTATCTAGTAGTTCATTATCAGCACTACCCAATGTTGTTCCTTTAACTCTACCAACAAATATTCCACAATCAATGTGTTCTACTATAATAAAATCTCCATCATTTAATTCTTTATTTGATATAATTAATTGATTTTGTCTTCCGTTATTTCTTAATAAACCACTGGCATATTCTACTTCATATACTAAATTTTTATTAACCTTTTTCTTTTTCATTTTCAATCTCCTCTATACTTTTATTTTATTATTTTAACATCTCACTAATATTAAAGATACTATTTCCTCCACTAACTGTAGGAAGCTTACCATCCCACTTTTCAATAAATTTTTCTTTAATAATATTATCAGTTAATGTTTGTTGTTTCATTTCATTAGCCTTCTTTTCAGCCTCTGCTTTAACAACTTTCTTTTCAGCCTCAATTTTTTCTTTTTCAAGTTCTTGTTTAGCCGTTAAAACTTTTTGTTCTGCAACTTGTTTTTCTTCTATTGCCTTATTAAATTCAGCACTAAAATCAAAATTAATTATATTAAAGTTATCAATCATAAGTCCATATTTAGCAACTTTACCTTGTAATGTTTCCGTACATTTTTGACTTACTTCACTACGATTTGCTATTAATTCTTCTGCCGTATATTGACTTGTTACGGCTTTAATACTCTCTTGAATTGCTGGTTGCAAAACAACCTCGTCATAATTTGTTCCAACATTTTTATATAATTCGGTTGCTTTCGTTCCATCAACTCTGTAGTTAACAGCTAATTTCATTTTTACATCTTGTAAATCTTTACTAGCACTTGCCGTTTCAACTTCGGCTTTTTGCACTTGAATATTCATTTTAACAATTTTTTCGATTAAAGGTATTTTAAAATTCACACCCTCATCCATTTGTGTAGTAACTACTTTACCAAAACGCACTCTAATACCAACTTCCCCACTGTTAATAGTTCTAAAACTACCAAATATTAATATCATTGCAAGCACAACGATAAATGCCCCTAAAATTCCTTTTTTAATTGTTTTTACGTCATTTATATTCATAATTTCCTCCTAATTTCCTTTATAGTAATGATAATAGTCTGGGTTATCATCTAAATCATCTAAATCATAACCATCAGCATTATCATTTCCAGTTCTTACATATCCATCTAAAATGGCGTTTATAAATAATTCTTCATTTCCAAATATCTCATCAAGAAAATCCGTTAATTCGTGGCAATGGTCAACATAACCTTGCATACTATCTAAATATCTCCATTTTAAATTCCCGTCATCATCATAACACTCATCAAATTTAGGTTCTTCAAACTCAATTTTATTATAATAAGGACTTAAAATATTAATTATTTTTTGTTTATATTCTTCATAGTTGTCTGGATAAATATCACAAATAGCAGTCCAAATGTAATCGGCAAGAGCATATTTTCCATATTCCCATCCAAAATCACTAATTCCAAAATGAATAGATGGACGCTTTCCATATAATGATTTATCTATTTTTCTAGGAATTGTTATTGCGTGAGTTGAACTTGAGTTAGTTTCGAATGTTTCTCGCCTAATTAATCTCATCATTAATCACCTCTTTATATCTGTTATCTATCCTTTTCCAATCTTCATAAGAAATTGTTCCACGAATATATTTTTCATATAAATTCCAATAACATATTGTTAAATATTCATTATTATCTTCTTTAAATATTTGATTTTGTTGATTAGAACTTTTATTGCAAATTAATTCCATTATCTCATTATTATAACTTTGTTTCATATTAATTTTTCTTTTATTCATTTCATTGCATACGTCCATAAAGTAATAATAAAGGAAGATAGGGTCATAATTATTAGCAAATTTAACCAATGAATGTTTTATATTTGGATGTTGTTTAATCATATCGCCCAATTCATATCTCATAGCACAAAGTTGTTTTGTCGGTAATACATCAATTAACCTTTTGCTCCAGATTCTCATAAATATTTAATCCCTTCCGAATACAATCATCTTTCCATCTGATAAAACTTCATCAAGCAAATCTCTTTCATTAATCATATCTCTTAATACTTCATCTAAATTGTGTTCCCAACTTTGTAATTGATGGTTTATTTCAACTATTTCTTCTAAATCACCATCATATTTTTCTGGGAATACAATTTGTTTTCCATATCTTTCTCTAACATAATATTCTATTCTTCTAAAATCAGAATTTTCTTTAACTTGTTCAATTAAATCATCATAGCTTGCAGCATCCCATTTATACCAAGATATGATATGTGATACTAAATAACTAACTTTATCGGCTAAAGTAGTTAATGTTTCTTCTTCATTAAAAAATCTAATTTTTAAAGTATTACCAAAAGGAACATAATCTTTACCTAAATTATTTGTTGTAGTTAATGCGTGCGTTGAGCTTGAATTTGTCTCAAATACATTATTTCTTATTTTTTTCATTATATTTTTCCTTCCATTCAATATATTTATCAACTCTTTGTTTCATTTTTACTTTTTCCTTATCAAAATTCATTAAAAACCATAGTATATCTTCATAATGTAGGTGTTCTATCATTAATAAATCATCAATACCGAATGGCTCTACGGTAAAATCCATTTTATCAAAATCATTTATTGTACAAAAATCTTCATCGAAGATATAAACATCTATACCTCCATTTACCCATCTATTATAATGTAATGAAAATTTAGATTTTGATTTTTCATATAAATAATTTCCAATTTCAATATCTATAAGACCTTCTATTTGGTCTGCAATAAAAGAATATATCTCGCCGCAACATTTCTTTTCTTTTTCAATGTTTTTATGTCTTATTTTCCAACTATCCATTAATTGCACCTTCTAATCTTGTAATGACATCTTTTGGAGTATGTCCATCAAATTCATATTTTGATTTTTCATATTCTGGTATTTTAAATAAATCCCAATCTTTCATTTCATAATGATTACTTATTTGTCCAGTCGGTAATATTGCCACAACAATAAACCACTTTCCATCAAAGCAATCTTCTCCATCAAAGTGCTTTTTGGATTTATAAACTTCGTATTTGCCGTTTTCAGCCCATTCATTAAATAAAGCTGCATTATAAATCTTTCTAAATTCGTATAATTCTTTAAAAGAATGATAACCGTCGCTAATATCTTCTATTTTATCAGCATCAAATATAAATCTAGCCATTCAAAAGCCTCCTATCTTATAAATTAATGATAACATATTAATATTATTTTGTCAATTCTGATGATAAATTTTTTAAATATTTTTGAATTATTTCAACGTTGCTTTTCGATAATTGAATAACATATTCATATTTTGTTTCAATTTTTGGCCTACAACCAAATCCAATATAGTTAAAATGTTCTTTTGACACTTTCTTGTATTTAATTTTTAATTCATCAAATATTTTTTTATCTGTTGAAGAAAACCCCGAATTTCCACACACAATAGCCGATATAAGATTATTTAATTCTTTCCTTTTATTGATTAATTCTTGTTTCTTATCCATTTCTTTATTAATATTATATATTTTTAATAAATCAATTTCCATTAGACTCTTCCTCCTTTGGATTTTCTTCTTCTGTTATAACATCTTTGACTTCTTCAAAAGTCTCATAATAATTATTTTTATATACAAAACCATTTTCTAATTTTGTAATACCTTTGTCTATATATTTAATTATTTTTTCATCTATTCTTTTTTCAACTTCTTCTTTAAAATAATTATATTTATCGGCATAACATTCTAAATCATCAGCAAAAATTTCTATATATCCTCTTTTATCAATTCTTATTTCAAAACAAGTGTTTTTGTATTCAAGATAGAATCTCATATCATTATATTTAGTATTAGCTTCTAATTCATAATATATTCTATTCCAACTATTTTTATAAAATTCTTCTTCTTTTTCTTCAATAATTTTATCGGCTTGTTTTTTGTTTTCTTCATTTAATAAATTATAAATATCTTCAAATTCAAGCTCTTTCAAATGTTTGGTTTCATATTGAGTTTCTGTTCTATGTTCTCCCCAATAACTATCAATTTCTACTTCTACAGGAGTGTATTCACAAAACTGCCATTCCCAGCCATTTGAATAGAATCCATATTTATCATTAACCAAATATAATTCGTCCTTAATTAAACTACCTTTAATAGTTCCTTTTTTAAATATACACTTTATACAATCAATTTTATTTTTACCAACAAAAGTTTCAATTTCTCCACAAGCCTCAAGTGTTTTAACTCTTTCTTTTTCTTCAAACTCTAAATCTTGGGATTTGTTTTTATTAGTTTCATATCCAATTCCACCCATTAATTGTCTCCTCCTCCTACTTTACAACAACACCATATAAAGAATAATAGCAATAATATAATTAATTTCCAAACCATATTATTCCTCCTTCTTTTCAACTTCCTCTTTTTTATTTTCAGCCATTTTTATTAGAACATTTAAGTCCCATTGTGCTTTACTTAATTTTTCTAAAATATAATTGTAATGTGTTTCTCCATTAGTAGCAAAATCATTTTTTATAATTTGAACTTGCTCTAAAATATTTGAACACATACTTTGTATTCTTTCATTATTCTCTATCATAATTTTTTACCTCTTCTCTTAAACGTATTATGTCTGAGTCTGTTATGAAATAATAATGTGAAAATCTACGACCAATTAAACAATTAGGATATAATAAATCACTTAATGAAACAAATATTTTGTTTTCGATATCATCTTCTTTTTTTGACAACATTTTTTTATATTCACCAGCTAATATATTTGTATCAAATATTAATAAAATATTATCACTCGAACTTGTCATACAATATTGTAAATAATTTAAAGCATCTTTTAAACCATCATTTATATACATAGTTATCACTCCATAATTCTTATTTCTACAACATAATCTTTTGCACCAAGTCTAAGATATTTTACTTTGCCTTCATCAGCTTTCATATTTGCTAAATAAGTACCAACTTGATATTTATATTGTTTAAGATATTTAGAAACTTCTTCAACAACCTTGCCGTACTTTTTAACTTCGTTTAAATTTAATACTTCTGGATTACTTTCTAAATCTTTTATAGTAGCCATTCTTTTTAATTTAGACCTTCCAAACATATTATATTCCTCCTAATATAAACCAAATAATTTCTTTCCATTTAGGTATATTTTCTTCTAAATCAACGTGTTTTGTATGACTTTTAAATAAACCTAAACGATATAATCTATTATGCCCTATCCATTCTCTAACATATGAATTAA
>JAFSVH010000040.1 GCA_017450215.1 Bacilli bacterium
AAATACTCCTTATTACTAAGCTTATAAGGATAGTCACCATTAGGGACACTAACCAATAGATAATACTCTGTACCATCCGAGAATAACTCAGTATGATAGGAACGGGTATAATACAAATCGACGCTATCTACATTTACATCAGGAACATCTTCATCATTAAATTGCTTAATATATTCATCCCTGTTACGAATCAAATCACTCCACACGCAACCAGTAACAAAGCAAGCAATAATAATAGTAGCACAGATAAGGAACTTGCAAACCGTTTCTCCCCAATCAATACAATCTTCACAAATACATGATAAGACACAAATAATAACTGTAGCAACTAGTCCAATAAAAATTGTACATACGATACCATAACCAACCAAAGTACCCATTAATGTTTCTCCTTTACAAATTATAATAGATTAGAATTAATTTATATCCTTAATTCTTAACCAAGAGTCGATACATATTCCACCCGATACTCATTAAAATTATTCCCATACCCATCATTATAATGAGTGCTAGGCGGTGTAACTCCATTATATTCATACATCTGATATACTCCAACAATATAATCATCTATAAAATTATCAGGAGTATCATTATCATTCATTTGTAGAATATAATCATTCCAAGCATCAATCTTCCCATTATCAGGATACTCATAATAATATCCATAATGATAAAAGATAACAAACTGTTTACCTTCTGCATTTGTATAAATAGTATGAGAATAAGAAAGAATTATGTAATCATAATTTTGAGTATCTGTAGTTTCAGCGGTTTCAATAGCCTCTACTTGTTTAGTAAGTTCTGTAATTACTTCTTGTGCATTATTCCTTTGTACAGCTAGACAAATTAAAGTAGCCATAATAATAGCAAATCCAAAAACGGCAACCCAACCACGAACAAATTTTCTGTTGTTATCATCTTTATATGCCTGATTAAGCTCATTTATCAGTATATCAATAACACTTATAACTGAAATTACCGCAATTACAATAATTACAAAAATTCCTACAACCTGAGCCATATAAATCTCTCCTTATTTAAATCTTAAAAAATAGTTTCAAAATTAATTTCAAGTTTAGCAATATGAGTATCTTTTAATTGAACTCCTAAACGTTGATAATCAAAAGTAGTAAAATTATTAAACCAATCTTTAATGCATTCATAATTAGTAAAGATAATAGTTTTATAATTAATTTTAAAATTATCTGTTAAATAAGGATATCCACCACTAGCTTCATCATATCCAATAAAAACAGTTTTACCGTTTTTAATAGAATAAACCAAATATAAATCATCTTCAAATATAGGTTTATGAACTAATGCATCTTTTATTCTAATACTAAATTCCATAACAATCCCTCCACATAACCCATATAAATTAAGAGTGTACCTTTTCAGTACACCCTTAGTATAGCATATATTACCAATGTTTGTCAAGCAATTTAAAAAAATAATTAAAAATCAGATATGATTAGATATAGTTAGACATGGTTTGCTTCATACTCTGGAAGATAATCATCCATATACCAAATAGGTTTATAGATAACACCATAATTCTCTGCAAATTCCGGCATCTTAATCATTTCCCGATACAACTGATTAAATTAATTTAAATTGCTCTAAGGGCATCAACGATAGCAAATACTGTATTAACAGAGAAGTAGACCATAAAACCACCAACCAAAAACAGGAAAATAGTGATAGGAAGTCCAAATAAAAGTGTGTTTTTATTCTTTAATTTAATTGAGGTTGTGATAACGTGTACTCCTAATCCAGCACTACAAATTGCCAAACAGAATGCGAATAGCACAAAAATGGATGAAAAAATTAATGTAAAGTATTCCATAGTATATCCATCTTATTTCTTATTAGAATAAAGGATTTAATCTATCAATAGGCACATATGCTTTATCGTTTACACGAAAATGATATCCATGAGATTCATCAGCATAAATATAACAATCTTCTAAGAAGCGAACGACAGCACCCTTACCATCTTTATTAACTTCTTCCACTTCAACTTTAACTCCATTGAATAACATCATGGTTAATCATTATCCTTCCAATATTCTTTCTTAATAAATAAATGATTAAGACCTAAAACAAATTATATTATTTTAATTTAATTTATTTTACTTTACTTTTTAAAAATTAGTGGTTTCATAGATTTAATAATAATCTTAACAATAATAAAATAGATTGCAATAAAAATAAGTGAAAGTAAAAAAGCAGGAATAAAGAATATAATAACAAAACTAAATAGAATAGTACCAAATATGGTTAGATTTTGGCATTTATTCTTAATTTTTCTTTGAATAATATAATCCTTAAGCCATTCAGTAAAATCACTATCGTAATCAAAAGGGTGTTGATATGCTGAAAACCACATTAATCCAGCAACTAACATACCAATACAATACCATAAAAGGAAAATAAACAAAATAAATGACAAAGTACTCATTATTTAATTCTCCTTAATATGAATAGTATTTAAAAATTGATAAATTTCGTCAATATCTTTTTGAGATTCAATCGTAAAATGCTTTGTATCTTCACCTTTTGGAGTATTTATTCCATTATAAAACATAATGCTCCAAATAGTGTTATCTCTACTATCATACCTACATTCTACATATTTATAACATACTCTATGTTTCTGGTAACTATTTTCATAGAGTGTATCATTATCCCAACTATTATTTTTCCTAAAATAATCTAAAAATTCTAAATATTGTTCTGGTGTCATTTTATTTCTTTTATTCCTCCTATTCTAATTCTGGATATTGATTACAAGTTGATTGACATTTATTAAAAATTTCAGTAGGACATTCCATATCTGCATTTCCTAAGCCAAAATCACATATCATTTTCCCAGACTTAAGTTCATATTCAAAAGG
>JAFSVH010000041.1 GCA_017450215.1 Bacilli bacterium
ATGGTTAGCATTAAAAGCCGTTGTACCTAAAAATGGTATCAACGGCTTTTATTTTATCAACAAACAATTTGACAGGGACCATTTATGGTCCAAAATGTAATATTAAAAATATTACATTTCAACAAATTAATTAACAGAGCCTTTATAATCTTTCACCTTTCGAATTATAAAATCTTTCTTCTTTAGTTATATTTATTTGATTTAAATTGTCATTCTTTTCAAGATCAATAACAACAAAATAATATTTCATCTCATCAACATCAGGACTGAAGCTTTTAGAAACAATATGAATATTAACACTATCATCTTCAATTTTTAAATCGTCAATAATAATTTTAGAAGACAATGTTGGCTCAATATCATAAATAATAATTATCATATTATTTTCAAAAAATTTACTTGGATGTTTTGATACTACATCATTAAAGAATGCTGCATTAGATGTTCTGACTTTACTAAAATGATATTCTAATTCAGGTCCTGTTCTAACAAACCATACTTTTGTATTTTCATCAAAACCTGATGAATCGATTCCTTCATATATTGAAACAATGTCATCACCAATAGAATCGACTTTATCTATTTCTAATAAATCAATTTCTTTTTGGTCCTCTAGACAACTTACTAAACACAACAATAACAATATAAGGATTGCAAAAACATATATTTTTATTTTATTCATATTATCAATCTATATAGAAACAATATGAGCAATAATCATCTTCATTTGTGTTTTTTAAATCATATTGTTTAATATTAATATAATAAGTGCCACTATTTGTTGCAAGATAATCAATAAATTCGATATTACTTGTTCCTATACTACTTGCAACAAGTACATTATTACTATCATATAAATACAAATCATAATCCGTCACTAAATTATAAATATTAGTAGAATTGTTATTATTAACCATAGAAATGAAAGCAATTCGTATTCTTTCTCCAGAATTTATATAAACAGATTTAGTACTAATTGGTGTTAACAAATTATCAGTTGCATTAAAAAAATCAGTTCTATTATCAATAGCCTCTAAAGCATTAGCCAAACTAACCATACCAGAACCAGCCTCATCATCTAAACCAGATGGATGACTATATATTGTCAATCGCTTAGCGGAACACATTAATAATGTTAAAACATCTTCTGGAAATACAACTAAAAGAGGATCTTGTTGCATTAGAACAGCTGTTAATCCAGCTACAAATGGAGAAGAAAAACTTGTTCCACTATGTGTACCAACAAAATCAGATATATATAAACCCTTACCCGGAGCTAAAACATTAGGAAAATAAATATCGAAATTCTCTTCATAGGAAGAAAAATTGCAACGAATTCCATCATTATCGCATGCACCAACAGTAATAGTATTAAATCCATTAGGTGGCGTAACTAATGCATCACTATTTCCCCTGTTTCCAGCAGAACCAGTAAAAACAACGTAATTTGTTTTTGCAATATAATCACAATATGCAGAATGCGAAGAATAGTTTCCTGCATGTTCAGAATAACCGATACTCATATTTATAACACTTACAAAATTATCTAACATCCAATCAATTTCATCATTAATAGATCCTGTTGCTTGAGCACTTAACAATTCACAATTTGATGCAACTGAAGTAGCACAAATTGCTACTTTTGTAGCATGATCGGAAACTTGTTCATTAACAAATAGTTCATCAAGAATTATTAAATTATTATTAGTAAACTCTTGATTATCATCATCTACTATTCCTTCATCTAAAATGCCAACAACTATATCGGAACCATTATAATCGGAGTTTGAAACATAATCATCAGCCTCCATAGCCTCTAATGCATCTACTATTTCTGCCTGATAATTATCATGTACATATATAGCTAAAACATTTTCATTTAATGCAATTTTATTTAAAGTAATAATATCTTTATCTGTTAATTCTCTATCAATATCTGCATAAAAATATGGTGCATAATTATCAATTTTGAAATAATCTACTAAATCATAAAAATCAATTTCATTAAATATTTCTTCATTAGATTTAGAAAAATATTCTTTTACATTGTTTCTATGCTGCTTCAAAAAATCTTTTGCTTCATCAATCGTAATATCTTTATAATTATATCGACTATTATCATCAATATAATTATTAGATACTTCTATTAAAATACTTACATTTTCAATATCTTTGCTTTTTATATCAACTTTTGATGTTTCAATATCAAAATCTATGTTTTCAAAATGGATTTTATCTGACAAATTCAAATCATCATTCACACCAAATAAAGAGAACATAAAAATCATCAACAATATTGTATTTAAAATATAAAACTTTTTCATTTTTTCCTCCTTACAGTTTTATTATAAACTAATTATACAAGAAAAACAATAATTTAATTATTATTAATCAAATTTATATAAACACTAACGTAATATTATGTTCAAATCAGCGAAAGAAAATACAATAAACTAGTATATTGCTATACCATGGTTTATTACTTTCCCTAAATATTTAAATTAATTTAACTAATTAAAATATGCTCCAATTAAATATGTCTTACTTTCATCTTTAATCACAACAGCATTATATAAAACATCAAAACTATCAATTTGCTTACTACATTCTAATATTACTTCTTTACCATTATATGTATACACTTTATTTTCATAAACTAATAAAGCAGGAGAATAATTAGATTTACCAACGAATTGAACCCAATTATCTAAACAAAGATTAGTTCCTCTTATATATGTTTTACCATCTTTAATTTCATAACTTCTTATTTCCCCTTCAACAACGTTACGATCAAGTTCATAAATATCTTCATTATAGTCTTTATCAACTTTTGTTAAAAAGTCATTAATAGAACTAATATGTTGATATTTACCAATTTGATAATAAACTTCATTACCAAATACACCAAAAATAGTATAGAATGTTTGAACATCATAAGATTTAATTGTTTCTTTTCTCACAAGATATAATTTTGTTTTTCCTAAAACCAGACATGAATTTTTGCCAATTTTATAAGCATTAGCAAATAAATATTCTTCATATGTCTTTTCATCATCAAAATCTAATTTATCACTAAAGATATACATATAATGTTTATTATTATCAAGTGTATAATCTTTAAGTCCATAAACTTCAAGGCAACTCTCAGCAAATCCACCATTATTATTTAGTAATATCTTATTATTAATAATAACAAAATCTTTAGTTTCTTTTCGAGTAAACTCAAAACTTGTTAAATCTAGTTCATAAAATCTACATCCACTATACCTTGAAAATTCAGTTGCCCCAAATTCATTATAAGGTATATTAACATAAACAATCAATTTATCCTTTAATTGGAATACATTTATTAATCCTTTTTCATCAATTACAATATTTGCTTTCTGTATTCCATTTTCCTTTATTAATATTCTATGATTAGTATTATCAATTGAATAATAATATTTAACTCCTTTTTCATCATAAATTGGATAATATCTTATATCTTTATTTTCAATATCTCCAATTTCTTCTTTAACTTCATAAGAATTAATACCATCATCATTATTTATTAATAAATATTTATTAAATGTTTTATCTTGATTACAAATATTCAGATATCCTAAACTAGTCCTACTATCAACTAAAAATAATTCAAATTTATCTACTTCTAATTCAGCTGCTAAATGATTTTCATGATAAATAACCATATATTTTTTGTTATCTTTTACTTTAGGATAAATTATAAATCCTTCAATAGTATATACATTTTGTACTTTTTTTCCTGTATTTAATTTAAAATTATCATCATCATATGTATCACTTATAACTTTATTATCAATAATTGATACTAATTGATTATTTTCATTAATTCCAACATAATTATTTAATGCTTCAGTTCCTTCTTCTATTTGATATATTCTTCTTTCATATTCACCTTTTTCACTCATCACATTAATAAGATGAATTGAATCATAGCTACTATTAATTACTTCTTGATATAATTTATTAACAAAATCACCGCTACCAATTTCTTCACCGATAATTTTTTCTTCACAACCTATTAAAAAAAACGAAAATATTAAGAATATAAAAGCAAAAATCAATCTATTTTTTTTCATTTATAACCTCCACTTGTGTTGTTTAATTAATCATTTTTTACAATTTTATTATACCAATTTTCAAATTCATTTTCAAATATTACTTTTAAATTATAATTTTTTCTTCTTACATATATAAAACAATCAAGTGGTATAAAATGTCACAAAAATTTTTTATTTTTTTTGAAAAAAATATGGATTCAACTTAGAACCCATATTTTTATATTAATCATTTATTAACAAACAATACTTACTAATTTATCAGGAACTACAATAACCTTCTTGATATTAGAAGTAATAAATGCTTTTACTTTTTCATTTTCTAAAGCTAATTTTTCTAATTCTTCTTTTGATAAACCCTTCTTAACAGATATCTTATCTCTTAATTTACCATTTACTTGAATTACTATTGTGATTTCATCAACCACTGTTTTCTTTTCATCATATTTAGGCCATGGTTCATAAGTTATGGTATTTTCATGTCCTAACTCACTCCATAATTCTTCAGTGATATGAGGTGCTAATGGATTTAATAATTTTAAAAAGCCTTCAAGATATTCTTCTTTAATATTATTATCCTTAAAGCATTCATTCATGAATATCATCATTTGTGATATTGCTGTATTGAATCTTAATCCTTCATAATCTTCTGTTACCTTTTTAACAGTTTGATGATAAATTAAATCTTTAGAAGTATCATTATTATTAATAACTTTAACTTCAGTATAGAAACGATATACACGTTCTAAGAATCTTCTTGCACCACCAACACTATCAGTATTCCATGGTTTAGTAGCATCTAGTGGTCCCATGAACATTTCGTATACTCTTAATGAATCAGCACCATATTCTCTTACAATATCATCAGGGTTAACTACATTGCCTTTAGATTTACTCATCTTTTCACCATCAGCACCTAAGATTAATCCTTGATTGAATAATTTTTGGAATGGTTCTTTACTTGTTACAATTCCACAATCATATAATACCTTATGCCAGAAACGTGAATATAATAAATGAAGAACAGCATGTTCAGTTCCACCAATATATAAATCAACTGGTAAATATTTATTAATCTTTTCTTGAACTTTTTTATCACTTAAAGGTAAGAATTCATCTTCATCCTTAAGTAAATAACCAATGTAATACCAACATGAACCAGCCCATTGAGGCATTGTGTTGGTATCACGATGTCCTTTAACACCATCGCTTCTTACAACTTCTAGCCATTCCTTTGCGTTGGCAAGTGGACTTTCACCTGTCTTACTTAATTCAATCTTAGGTAGAACTGGTAAAGTTAGTGGCAAATCTTTTTCTTCAATTGTTGTGACTAATCCATCATCCCAAATAACAACAGGGAATGGTTCACCCCAATATCTTTGACGACTAAAGATCCAATCTCTTAATTTGAAATTCACTTCTTTATTACCAATTTTCTTTTCTTCTAAAAAGCTAATCATCTTATTAATTGCATCTTGTTTATTTAATCCATCTAAGAAGCCAGAATTAATGTGAATACCATCACCAGTAAAAGCTTCTTTTTCGATATCACATAAGCCACTTTCATCTTTTAATACTTGAATTATTTCAAGATTAAATTTCTTCGCAAATTCATAATCTCTTTCATCATGAGCAGGAACTGCCATAATAGCACCTGTTCCGTAACTTGATAAAACATAATCAGCAATCCAAATTGGTAATAATTTATTATTAGCAGGATTAATTGCATAAGCACCAGTGAAGACACCAGTCTTATTCTTATTTAAATCAGTTCTATCAAGATCACTCTTACTCTTTGCATATTCTACATATTTTTCAACTGCTTCTTTTTGTTCTTCAGTTGTAATTAATGATACAATTTTATGTTCAGGAGCAAGTACACAATATGTTGCACCAAATAAAGTGTCAGCACGAGTAGTGAATACATCAAAATTAACATCTTTATCTTTAACACTAAAATTAATTCTTGCACCAATTGATTTACCAATCCAATTACGTTGCATATCTTTAATATATTCAGGCCAATCAAGAGTATCTAAATCTTCAAGTAATCTATCTGCATATTTAGTAATAGCAAGAACCCATTGCTTCATTGGCTTTTTCACAACAGGAAATTCACCACGTTCACTAACCATCTTACCATTAACATTTAATACTTCTTCATTAGCAAGAACTGTACCTAATTCTTCACACCAATTAACTTCGATATCCTTAATTGATGCTAATCCTTTTTCATATAATTTAGTAAATATCCATTGTGTCCATTTATAGTATTTAGGATCACAAGTAGCAATTTCTCTATCCCAATCATAAGATAAACCAAGGAAAGATAATTGATGTTTAAATACTTCTATATTTTTCTTTGTGAAATCCCTTGGATCATGTCCAGTTGAAATAGCATATTGTTCAGCAGGTAAACCAAATGCATCCCATCCCATTGGATGAATTACATTATATCCTTGCATTCTCTTCATTCTTGATACAATATCAGTAGCAGTATAACCTTCAGGATGTCCAACATGAAGGCCAGCTCCTGATGGATATGGGAACATATCCAAACAATAGAATTTAGGTTTATCAGAATCTAAACTACTTTTAAAAGTCTTATTGACTTTCCAATATTCTTGCCACTTCTTCTCTATCTTTGTATGATTATAAGCCATAATAATTATTCCTCCGTGTGACTTCTATATATTTTTTTTATGAGTTCAATTTTTCCAATATTTACAAATACAATACTAACAACAATACCAACAAAGCTAATAAAACTAATGTTTATTGATGAGGCTAAAAGGGAAGTTAGAAAATATGGTACTAAATAATAAATAACAACCTTCATTAAAGCAAAATATTTAAGTCTTCTTCCTATTGTAAGATAAATAGATAAAGCAAAGATACAATCAAACAAAATAAATGCAAGCAATCTTGATGTAAATCCTTGAATGAATTCTGTTATCATATATCCTGCACGATTATCTTTATAGTAGGTATTAAATACTTTAAATACAATCTCCCACTCTTCACTACTAGAATCCTTCAATTTTGATATATCAAAATTTTTAAGTTCATCATATCTTGTATAATCAAGCACTCTGTTTTGAGTATTCAAAACACCCATAACACTTTGATCAAGATATAAACCATCTTCTTTTAATCTAATTGTAAATGAAGTAGTACCACTCACTTTAGCATCAAAAAATGCATAACCTATTCCTTCACTAGCAAAAGCAATATCTTCTTCATTATCACCTTTAATTAGCTTTCCATTTTGAATTTTATAATTCAATTCTCTTCCTACTACAGCTTCTTGAATTGTACTTCTAACAGAATAAGGGACAGTATAATTATATACTCTTATCATATTAGGAATCATAGCGACAATAACAAAGAATAATAGTGTGAAAAGAGGATAGAATATTTTATCTGATAAATAATTTACAACTGCTTTGGGATCAAGTAACCCATCACGCAATCGCTTGAAAAAACCAATCATATTAACCTCACCTAAAATTCTAAAACATTATAAAATAATATTATTAATTTTTCATTAAACAAAAATAAAATGACTTTTTTAATGACTCATCAATAAGCCATATCTAAAAGTCATTTATTAAATATCAAACAAGTTTATTAATCTTTATATGATTCAAATGATGGAAAATCAATTGTAACTGATGAATTAGCATTAAATTCAACAGTGAAAGTCTTTGTTGAATCATCTTGTTCTGTTACAACACCAACAAGTTTTGTAATATAATCACCATATGTATATTCAACAGTTAAAGCTTTCTTTTCTTTTAATTTTTCTAAGTTTTCTTCCATTTCAAATAATTTATCATCATCTAAAGCAGGATCAGCAGAAAGCTTACTCAAATCACAATCTAATTCAATTTTACCAACATATGCATTCTTAACACTTGCACCTGTATAGAATGTATAACCAAATAAACTATTAACTTCTTCCATAGCTGATTTGAATGTATATTTTTCCATAAATGTTGCATAATCTGAATCAGTCATTGTAGAAGTTGATTTTGTTCCATAAGCATTCATATATGCAACACCATCTTTTACATAGATAGATAATTCACCATTCAAATTATTAACAACATATGCTAAATCTTTAATTTTATTTCCTTCTAAATTATATTTAAAAACAATAGTTTGATTTCCTTTATTATCAGAATAACTAAATTTAACATCAACACTAGTTCCATCAACATAAGCAGCAACTGTCTTTGTATAAATATCTTTTGCACCATTAAGGTCAAGTGTCTTACTTCCACCATCACAAGCTATCAAAACCAAAGTTAAAACCAAAAGAAGTGCAAAAACAAACATTTTAGATACGAATTTTTTTGTGTTAATTAACATAAATTTTTCCTCTCTTTATTATTAAAATATTTATTACTATTTAGATTATATAACATCAATTAATTTAATTCAAGTTATTGTTAATAATAAAATGTTATTTCTATATATTATTTGCAAAATATGTCATATTACATTTTAAATTACAAGGCTTACCAGTGTAATAAGATGTATCATTAAAATAATAATCTAGATTAATATCACTATCTTCATATATTAATTTATAAATATCAGTAATACATTTAGTAGTTGCAACCTTTGCAGTATCAAACAAATCAAAGAAAGATAAATTTGATTTTGCTGAATCGTCAATAGGATTAACCCATATTTTACTATTCATATTAAAGATATCATTCCGCTTAATATCAATATTTTTCTTTTTGAATGTTAAATGAGTATAAACAGTTTCACTCTTTCCATTATCTAAAAATTCAAAAAATCTATTCTTAATTCCAAGTGGATCATAAATCATTTTATAGAATCTTCTTGAATGTTTAATTGCTAAATTAACATTTTTAAATCCATCTCTTAATCCATATGAATCATAATAAATGTTATTAAAGCTCATCTCAAGATGAGGTTCTAATTTTTTAATTTTGAATACTTCCTTATAAATCTTAAATTTAGTTGGAGTTTCTCCATAATAATTTACAATACAATATGTATCAATTTCATTTTGTAGTTTTTCTTTAAGTCCTCGATATTTAAGTGAATTATATACAAATGGATCATAATGACCTGTATGATAATATAAATATGGATTAGTTAATGAATCAAGATAATAATGAGCAATTTCACCACATAAATATCCAAACAATTCTCTATTCTTCTTTACTTCCTCAATTAATGTGAGAAAATATCTTTTCGTATCCTGAGTATGGAAAACATACGCCATAGTTTTATAATTAAGGTTTTGCTTTTTATTAAAATATTTAACCTTATCAAAGATATCTGGTCCAGCAAGACCTAAATCAAAAAGATCTTCATTTTCAATCACATTCTTAATATCATCATTTAGTCCACTATATACAGCATGACCAAAATGATGATGCATTATGATTCCAGGCATATTGTCCTCCTTTCTAAAAATACAATTATATATAATTATCAAACCAATTAGGATAATTAATTATCTCTATTTTATCACCAATTATTGGATGAACAAATGATAATTTATAAGCATGTAATAATAATTCATTATTATTTTTATTTTCCTCATTATATAATTTATCACCAATTAATGGATGATTAATATATGAGAAATGAACTCTAATTTGATGTGTTCTTCCAGTTATTAAATTGATATCAAGTAAAGTCACATCATTAAGATAATCTCTTTTTATTACTTCATATTCAGTAATAGCATTCTTTCCATTCTCTAAATCGACATAACGCTTTATGCTTGGTTGTGGATATCTAGATATAGGATAATTAATTATTCCTTTATCATTATCAATGATACCCTTCACAACACATAAATATCTTTTGTCAATTTTCACATCTTCAAAGAAATATTGAACAATGCCAGATTTTGCAATCATAACAAGCCCACTTGTTTGATAATCTAATCGATTGATTAAATGCATATTACCATCAATCTTATTATCAATAAAATATTTCTTCACCATACTTAATAAATTGTCTTTTTGATGTTTAACTGATGGTTGACTACTTATATATGATTTCTTATTCACAATAAGTAGATATTCATCTTCATAAACGATATCGATAGCTTCATCAGATACCTCAATATCTTGATTCATCTCTTCATCAAATTCAAGCTCTAATACATCACCTTTTTTTAATACATAATAATTTTTACCATTTTGTCCATTAATTTTGATATTATCAAGTACTCTTATTCTTTTCAAAAGATGATGTGACAATTTATCTTTTAAATATTCTTTTACAACACATTCTTCTTCAAAATTATAATTATATTTTAATTTCATCTTTCGTAAAAAAATTATTAAATTAGTTATTAAATTATCTATATTATATAGATATTATTATTTATATATAAGATTATAACACTATTTATGTCTTTTTGCAATCTTGCAAAGGAAGCAATAATTAAAGTGAATATTTATAAAAATCTTTAATAATCTTTTCTTTATTAGGCATATTTTTATCAATCATTGCTTTTACTACATCACTTGAATCATATTGTTTATTAATAAATTCAAATCTAATAGATTCATCTAAATATAGCTTTCCAAATCTTAGTTCATCCTTAACAGGACAAGGACATCCAGTAGAACCTGGATTAATAAAATATCTATGCTTATTATTTAAATCATTTTCGTTATCAAAGAATGATCCCACATGTTCATGACCATAGATAATGTAATCTTGATCATGAAATTCAAATAATTCAACTAATCTTTCATAACTTGGATTATGATCAATTAATTTAAATCTCATTTCTTTATATTTTCTTCTTGCATAATGTAAAATACAGATTGTTTTATTATTCCATTCAAAATGAATTTCTAAAGGTATATTTTTCACATATTCTTTATTTTCTTCACTAATTGAATCTTCAGTAAATTTTTGTTGATCTAATGTTAAACAAGAAAGAGGATTATTAAAACCAAATAATAAATATCTTTCATGATTACCTAAGACAGTATAAAAATTATCTAAAGTTCTAACTCTATTTAATACTTCATTACTATTAGGACCAATTCCAATTAAATCACCTAGTGAAATAATATAATCACAATCTTTTAAATATTTTAATGCTTCATCTAAAGCTTTATCATTACCATGAATATCTGTAATAATACCTAAAACATAAGAATCTTTATTCTTAAAATTATTTGTAATATTTAAAACAGTTTTCATAACCAGTATAACCTCTAGCATTACTATAATTATCAATAAAATCACTATTAATATATATCTTTATATTATTCTTTACTAAAGTATAATTAAAGGTAGTTTTACTGAATTCACCAAATGGATTACCTAATGCATCGATAAATCCATCATTCATATATACATTCATTATTCCACTTCCACCAAAGGATGCAAAATCTAATGATTCTAAATTATTATTAAAGCGAATAGTTGGTAAAGATACACTATTAACAAATGCCCTCATCCCAATTTCTTTAATGTTAGCATTATGGAAATCAATAGATAATAAATAATAACAAGAAGAAAATGCTTCTTCTTCAATTCTTTCTAAATTAACCTTATCACTAAATTCTAAATTGGTAATTGATGTATTATTAAAAGCACCAACACCTAAATATGATAATTTATCACTATTAAATCGAAGATCTTTTAAGTTATAACATAGTTCAAATGCTTTATCACCAATATATTCTAAATTTTCTAAATAAGAAAAATCCACATCAATCCCGCTTCCACAGAACGCTTCACTTCCGATATATTTAATTGTTTTAGGTAAATCTAAAACATTCAAATAAATACATGTTTTAAATGCACCTTCACCAATATATTCTAGCATTGAATCATCTTTAAATCTTACTTCTTTTAATTTATAACATGTCTTAAAAGCTTCTTCATCAATTTTTATAACATTACTTGAAACTTTGATGATTTCAAGACTTTGATTATATTTAAATGCTTCATTTCTAATTCCAACTACTTTACTTTTACCAATAGTATCAGGTACATCGATTTCTCTTCTGTTTAGTGCAAGTGGTAAATAACCAACTATATCAACTCCATCATCAGTCTTCTTTGTTACAAAAGGATTAATGTTTGATAGCAAAAACAATATTAAAAAACAAACAATTGGAATTAATGTAATTAATAAATTTCTTTTTATTTTCTTCTCTTCCCTCATTTTCATTATCATAAACAAACAAAAATAAATTAAGATAAATATAAATGATAAAAGATAAGACAAGAAAAAAGTAAAAGATTTAACCGACATAAAATTGAAATAATGAATTATCATATTGCCAATATAAAGAATACTTTCAAGACCAAAACCAATTATAATAGCAAATAATGATTTTTTCATTACTTTATGATTCTTGTAAGGATCAAGAATAAAATAAATAACATATTCAATTCCGATAATTATTAATGGTATAAATTTAAACCATTCAAGAACTGAAAATGAACCAATATTAATCATACCAAAAAGAAAATAACCAGCTAAAGCAAATAAAATATATAAAGCACTATACATATTGAATTTACTTTCAATTTGTGTGATGGGTTTTTTATTCATAAGAACCCTCCACACAAAGTAGCTTTGCATTGACATTGCTTTCAATAGCGCTCAAAACAAATATCAATACTATTAAAATATTCAATAAATTAATTTTTGGTATGAATAATGTAAACAGGAATAATGCAAAGCAAGCAATTGCTATTGTGACTGATTGTCTAGTCCTTAGTCTTAGTGTCTTGAATAAAACATCAAAACTAAATATTAAGAATGTGAAAAGTCCAACAATACCAAATGATAAATATAGTCTTCTAAAGATATTATAATTAGTCATAAATTCTAAAGAATTAATATCATTTAAGGCTGCATAATTAATACCTAATAATTTATTAAAATATTCACTTTCGATTAAACTTCGATATGGAGCAAAACTAGTAACATCATCTCCACTTATAGCATATAATGTTCCTCTATACCCATCAATGAATCTATCTATTATAGTTCCATCAATATAATTCATTTTTTCAAAACCAAAAATTATTCCAGAAGTTATTATTAATAATATAATTATAAATATAGAATATAATAATTTATTTTCTGTTTTTCTAATTGATACCAAGAACGAGAATATAATTGAAGCTAATATTAATACACTAATAAATGGATAAACATAAATTACAAATGCCATTATAAAGGAAAGTAATAATAGAATAATTATATTCTTAAATATAGCTTTCACATTATTTAAATAGAATAAATAATACATTATAAATGGAATAGCAAAAATAGTTATACCCAAATCAGAATAAGAATTATAATCAATACTAGCATAATATAAAGCAATTCTTTCACCTATAATTAATAATGATATTAATAAAAGCACAAAAGCAATATCTTTAAAACTATGAGATTCATTACTCATTGCATAATATTCATAAAGTAGAAAGATAGCAATCAAAAATGAAAAAATAATGATTAAATCTCTCTTTTGAATTATTTCAATTTTCTTTAATATTGTACAAACAATCACACCGGTAAATAATAAGATGAGTGACCAAGTAAAAGAGCCAAGACGAAATTTTGGCCTATAAATCAAGAAATGAATTAACAATCCAAAGCCAATTAATAAAACAGCAATATTAATCCATAAAGTAAAACCAAAATTAAAAATATATGATGTTTCAGTTATTTCTAGATGTTTATCGACAATTCCATCTTGCATTATACTAAAAGGTAACATCATTAAGATAGTACCAGATTCGAATGAATCTTTTTTAAAGATAAGTAAAATAAAAATATAAAATGAAATAACGCAAAAAAGGATTCCATCCGGTAATTCAAATGTACCTAAATCAAAAAGATATCCTTTTGATATAATTACATTAAAGAACCAAATGGAAAAAATTAAAATAGCACCAATTATAATTAATAATCTACTTTTAATTACTCCCTTTCTCATTTTTTTTCCTCTTTTATTTTTTTACTTATAAGATTATATCACGTTAACATAATCAATGCAAACGCGAATACGCTTTTACAACCATTTACATTTTCAGTTTTTAAAATAAGTGATAAATAAGGATAAATAAAGATTTTTGTTGATAAGGGGTGTCTCTCAAGAAGTATGTTGTTTATCAACTAAATTCTTGATTATATATATACCGTCATCAAAAAGTATGTTGATAACTAAATAAAAAAAAGAAATCCTTGATATAATTTA
>JAFSVH010000042.1 GCA_017450215.1 Bacilli bacterium
ATTCTCCTGCTTCTCGTCGTAGTTGTTATCCATGTCGAACAACTTCCAGAGATAGGTATACGCAAGGTTCAGAACGCGCATCATCTCGTTCGGTGCGTTGTAACGACCAGCCTTGTACTCCATCATCACAGAATAGAGAATGCTTTCTTTGATAGAGTTATAGTACTCCATCGTGGTCGTATCGGACGAAAAACTCACGTTGCTCATGCTATCCTCGATGACCTTGTTGACGTGCCTCTGTGCCTCATTGAAGAATGTGGTGTTGGTGATGTTACCGTTGGTGGTGTAACCAAGCCTATCTTCCCACTTCAACTGGTTGACACGCAAAACCTTGTTGTTCTCGTTGTTGTCCATCTTCTTGATAATGCTGCCGATGTTCTCCTTCGTGTACTCCATGATAAACCTCCATTTTAAGTCTCTCGACTATTAATATATACTCCTTAAAGGAGTTGGAATAGGGCTTGTTTAAGGTACAAACCCTTTAGAAAACCTTTAAATGAAATTAGTTGTTATTAATCCATTCAACTGCTTCCGAGAACGTTGGTGTTTCTACCTGAAAAATTCCATTACGATAAATACAATAACAACCTTCGACACGAATGATGTTGCAGCCCTTGTATGGTGTTGCCTTTCTCATGTTAGTTAAACCTCCTTAATGTTCTTTTGTTGTTTTATTGTTTTTCTGTGTATGATTTTTAGTTACTCTGCATCATAGCAAAGTGCCCATAAATCTCCATTGCCATCTATCAATTTGATTGTGTCTACTCCATCTTCTTCAATAACATTTGCAACTTCTACATCAGCTAACCAGTTTTCAACATTATGTATTGGATTAACGGATTCATATCCCTCCGAAAAGCCAACCTCATATCCAGCTTCATATGCTTCATCAACTGCGGCATCAATACGATGGTCAGCTTCTTCTTGAATTTTCTTGTAATTTGCGTTGGTAATTACTACGATGAAAAGTCCAATGATTGCCATTATGAGCAAATTTTTAAGAAACTGACGCTCTTCCTGTGCATAACTAGTCTTCTTCATTTGTGTACCTCCGTTTTAAGTCCTGTGGACTATGAATTATGCCCTGAATGGGCTGGAATAGGGTCTGATTTTAGGCTCAGATTCCTTTAAGAAGCCTGATTTTTTGGAATTTTGCGTATTTATATAAAAAAAATAATATATAAATCAATAGTCGAATTTACATATTACTTACAACTATTACTTTTTTTATTTTTCTTATCACAATAGCTTCCACAATTTCATTTTAATTTTAAAAATAAAAAATTTTAAATTTTTTAAAAAAATTTTTTAAAAATTTTTTAAAAATAAAAAATAGAGCTAGTATAAATTAATCTAGCTCTAAATTTATATCAAAATTATTTTTTTCTAAATAATCTTGTATAAGCTGAAAACGTTCACTTATTTTACGCATCCTTTTTAGCCATACAGATACATTAGAAGTATACTTACCTAAATTACAATTTGCACAACATGGAACACAATTCCCTTTAATATAGCCTTTATTAGAATCTATTCTATCTATACCAACATTTTCCTTCCCCTCTGTATATTCTCCACAATATAAACAAGGTTGACTAGTAATATTATCAAATTCTTCTTTAGTTAATTCAAAATTAATTTTCTTTTTCTTTGCTCTTGTTTGATATGTTAAATATCTTTTATTTAAATCTTTTTCTTTATCATTCATAAAAATTTTATAGGGATTACATTCTAAACAAACATGCTCACCTTTTCTAAATTCTTCTATTGGTTTTAATTTATTACATTTGCTGCAAGTGGTTTTAATTAATTTACCATCTTTTATAACATTTTTAGTTTCGTCACATCCAATTTTTCCACATCTTCTTGGAGCATTAGAATTTAATAGATAATTACCATAGTAACTTCTAATTGTTTTATTATTACATTGACATTCACATAACCATTTCTTTTGAGAATCTAATAAATCATTTCTATTTCTATATTCTTTATCCAGTTTTAGTACTTTTAAATTACCATAAATTTTTCCTATTTCAATATTTTCTTTTCTATTATTCCATCTACATTGTTTACATTGTACACTTTTCCCGCTAATCAAATTTTGTTCAATAATATCTTCTTCATTACCACATTTACATTTGCAATGCCATCTGCGTCTTGTATAAGTATTTGTTTTATTTCTATAAGGTTCAGCTTCATATATAACAGTCCATGAACCAAATTTTTTATTTAATAAATTATATTTCTTTTGCCTATTTCTACTCATATTCTTTATTTTCTTTAATTAATTCTCTAACTTTATCAAAATTTATTTTACCAATAAATATTTTTTCAAAGCTATCTCTTTCTCTATTTTTGTCCCTGTTTTTATTCTTTTCTTTTGTGCCTTTATCCTTATTGTTTTTCTTTTCTTGTTCCCTGTTTTGATTTCTTAACCATTTTTTTAAACCATCCTGAGTAATAATTTGATTAACTTCATTCATTTTAATTTCATAGTCACTCATAATTTATTTTCCTATAATTTTCACTATTGTCATTATCATTATTATCTTTATTTCTAAAATATATAATTCCTTTATCCAAGCTATTATTTAAAGGCTCAAAAGAACATGAAATTCTTTCTAATTTACCGCCATTAGCTTGTTTCATTTTCTCTAATATTTCTTTTATAGATTCAGCTTCTTCTTTTGTTACTTTAATTGTTTTAGTAAAAGTGACTATATTATTTTTATTAGCTTCATTAGCATCATTTGTTTCTATTCCTTTTATATTAACAACAAAATTATCCCCTTCATATACCATTTTAATAGGTTTATCATAATCAGGTGTTATATAAAATTTTATTCCATTATTTTCAGGGAATCCAATTATATTATCCATACTACTCATATTATTTTACCATTTCTCTTCTTCATCTTTAAAACAACATTCAGCATAGTTATCATATACATCTACACCATCGACTTCAATCTTTTGTTCTAAAGCATTTAAATATTTCATGTATTGTTGTGCTACTACATTATGGATTAATTTCCAAAACTTAGCTGTTTGACCAATTTCAATTCCATATTGATTACAAAAATCTAACATAATTTTATCTGAATTACCATCACAATATTCTAATGAATCTAATATTGTTTTAACTTTTTTCTCTACCCAATCATAATCATTCTTTTTATTTATAACATCAATAATACGCATTTCCATTATTAATAATTCTCCTTTATATTTATTAAATTAATTCAAACTTTAAATAACTCGTATCTTGTATATCATAACCATGTCTATAATCTAGTCTACTTTGAGCTAGAGCCTCTTTTCTATGATAAAAGAATGATTGAATATATCCTACTTGTTTCCTACTAATTTTTTTATCGCTAATTGTAAAGGCTTCTTTGACGCAATTATATTTATCATATTTATTTTTCCAATGAAAATTATAACCATTAAAACTTTCGGTAGTTTCTATTTCTGTTTTATGCACAAGGTAATGACAGTTACAACAAGTAAAAATAGTATATTTGTAACCCAAGTTATCTCTTATAATATTTAAAGTATTAGTATTTGAGTCATTATTTTGACATATAGGACATTCATATACAAAGGTATTCCCATCATTTTCAACATCTAACCAGCTAATATTTTTTA
>JAFSVH010000043.1 GCA_017450215.1 Bacilli bacterium
AAGTATCAAATTGTAACACTCCTATCTTCTATTGAGGGTGCGCTTGAAATGTATAATGGTGATATAGATGGAAGTAATCATTCGTAATATGTTTTGCCCTATGGCAATGACATTTAAAATTAATAATATTAATGCAAATTTACAAGACTTTGGCGATTTAATTGTAACACCATACGCCGCTGAGAATCCTTCTGAATATGGTTGTGATGATAGAGACTTTTTCCCATCAGATGACGAAGCTAAAAAGCATAAGGCTATGGCTAAGTATAAGATTACTGAGGAACAATATAATCGTCTTCAAAATATTTTAAGCAATATAGATTTTCATGGATGCGAGGAATGTGAATAATGTTTCTTCAATATGAAGGTATTCCTATTGATACCGACAAGGGTATTTATATTTGTGGCTATACTATCACTCATGATTGGTTTGAACACAGGACTAACCATAATGGTTTTAATAATTCAAAATATCCTATTTCTTGTAAGAAATTTTATATTAAAAATATCAAGTTTAAGTGCCAAGAAAACAATAGGGTTATAACAAATACAATAAAGTCTATTAGCGCTCATAAGTCTAATAGACAATTAGATGAAATTATACTTGATATTGCAAAATGTGGTTGGGGAAGAACACCTAGAGAAGCAAAAGATATGTGGTTTAAGAAGCGTAATGCTTCTGGTAATTGCTATATTTTGCCAGAAACTTAATGAAATTACTTGACAAACAATATACCTATGTGTTATATTAACAACGTAGGGAAAACTGTAACATATTTTCAGAATAAAAAGGAGAATTATACTATGTTTGATATGACGTTTACAGAAGCTATGTATGCTATTATTGAGGAAAACGCTTTTGTTCAGGGTAGTGATTTTTCATGGGACACATATCTTTGTAACGAAAATGGTGTAGTTGTAACTTATAAGTTTGTTGAAGATGGTTGGGTAAAATATGAAAAGCTAATGAACTACTTCCCCATTGATGCTAGTACGCTTTCACAAGGTTATCGTATTGTAACTGTACTCAATCGTGCTGAACTACAAGTAAATAGAGGGTAAAATAATGGACAACAAGGTTTTTTGCCTAAGATGTAATAAGGAAATTGAATATAAACTAATTGAAACTGATACTCATACTAAGTATAATGGACAAGAGATTGAATATAAACGTCAAGATGCTATCTGCCCTAATTGCGGAGCATATTTAACAGGTACTATCCCTGCACTATTTGATGTAAATTTTCAGCGAGTATGGGCTATTGTACGAAAGGGAGATAATAAAGATGAAGATTCCAATAATTGAATCAGGAGTAAAGCTAGAACCAATTAAAAAACTAGTAAAAGTAAAAACTGGTCTTACATACGCAGATATTATTTCTATTCTCCATCAAGATTATACTCATAATCGTCGCGTGTTTATTGGTGATATCCCTGTTTTTGATTCCATTCATTTTGAAGACAATAAAATGGAAGAAGAAGATTTGCTTAATCTTCCAGTAGATTTTATTTATACTTCTTTTACATTTAAAGGTGCTGGTTATTATAGTGTACTTTGTGTGGTATTAGAGGAAGTAGATTAAATGAATAATGTTACTGATTTTAATACACCTGTTAAATTTGATGGTGATATTATTATTACAGACCCTTGCTATCTAATGAAAGAACGGGATAGAACTAAACTTGAATATCCCTCTTGGTGGGACTATATTAGTAAAACTACTACTTCAACAGCACCAGATGGCTCAATTAGATATAATCATCCTGAACCAAAAGATTATCCTGATGCAAGACCTAAAACAATAGAGGATTGTCATGGTAATGAAATGGATATTCATATATTTAAATTTGAGAGCAGATTTAAAACAGTATATTATTCAGAACAATTTGAAGCAGAGAATAAAGCATATGAAGATGCAGTAGATAATTATTATAAATTAGAAGAAATCTATGATGATTGGGTAAGATGTGATTATGGCGAAGACTTAGGAGTATTAGGTTTTACTACTAGTATTTGTACCTCTACCATTTATGGTGATTGGGGTTGTAAAACATTCCAAGCAAATAATAAAAAAGATATTAATTCTATGACACCAATCTTAGGTAGATTTTGTGCAGATGCAGGAAAAGTTTGTGTCGTTTTACTTGATGAAGTGTTAAAATATAATCCTGATTTTGATTATCACATTAATAGACCTTGGACTACAACACTTATTAAAGATTTTCATGGAGAAGTATCAGTTAATACTTATACTTATCATAAAGAACCCTCTGCTATGGTTGTTGGTAAAGGTAATATTAACTTTATTGGAGCACAAACAGAATTTTAAAGGAGAAATATCATGAAAACTGTTCCGACTTATGTTAGTGAATTGCCAGAGGATTACCAAAACTTATATGGACTTTGGAAAGTTACTACCGAAGGTGATGAAGAAGGTAGAACAACTAAGAGTCTAGGAATTTATGAGGGTTGGGTTGATGAAATCGCTTTATATTTAAGCAACAAATGCTATTACAGTTTAACTTTTTCTGCTTATCATATTAATAAAGTTCCAGTTTCATCAAATTATATTAAAAAGGATAAAGCTCAAGTAAATGTAAAATTCGATATTGATTCTAAGACTTGGGATTTATCTGCACATGACCGCGCTAAACTTATTTCTAATTTGTTTGCGGCTAATAATCGTGTTAATGTAAAAATTGAAGAAGGAGGCACTTATGCTGGATTTGTTGTCTCTAATTATACAGAAGCAGAAATACAAGAAAGACGTAGACAAAAAGCATTAGCAAAACTAACAGACGAAGATAAACTAGTCTTGGGATTACTTGACCAAAAAGATTATTATCCATTTTAAATATTTTTCCTAAAATTGCTTGACAAAGCATACTCCCTTATGGTAATATATAGCTACCGTAAGGGAGTTGTTTATTAAAGGAGAAACATAATGGATACAATGGATTTAATGAGTTATATAATTAAAAAAGATGGCTGGACTAAGTATAATTTACTTACAGCAGAGAATGGAGCTAAAAATTCTCCTTTTTATAATAATTCTTATACAGTATATAAATCTTATGATTATCTTAAAGATGATACTGTGGTTTATTCAGACCGTTTGCATCAATGGGATAGCGATAAATATAAGAAAGCTGCTAGTGAAGCATTTGATGGTTATCAGGGACAATATTTTGATAACTTTACAGTAAATCAAATTCAAAATTTTCTTTCAATTTATTTTAATAAACAAGTAATTTTAACAAGAATTGATAAAGAAGAAAATGTTAGTAATGGGTATCCATATTGGGTATTTTATTATAGAAATAAGGAGAATTAAAAATGAGTAGACCTTGGTATCAAAATTGTCTTGGATGTGCTTATTGGAAGGGTGACTTAACCTGTCATACTTGCGTTAATAATCCATTTAGTATGAGTGGCACAAGAGAAAATAAGTGGACTTGGGATGGTGTTTCTGAAAGTTATAAGAATCAAGAACATCATGTAAGAGTTCCTATGGAACTAGATGTAGAGGGAGACACACAAAATTATAGTCATTATAATTAATTTTAAATAACATAAAGGAGATTATAAAAATGAATGGCATTACTTTTGAAAATATGAAGCACATTGTACGAATTTATGATGAATATTATCGTACAGCTAGTCCTCTTAAGAAACATAATGTTTATATTATTTATGCTGATTATAAAGATAATGTTCTAACAATTGTATATAGTTTTAACTATGAGAGCGCAGATGTTCAGCTAGATGTATATAATGATGGTGTTGACCTTGTATTTGATGATATTGGTGTATATACAAGCAAGATTGAAAATGTTGGTGATGATGAAGAGTTCTATGCGGAAGTAGTATTAGCTATGCTACTTAATTCTCAAAATAATAATGACGATTAAAGATTTCAAACGAATTTATACAGGCAATTATGATATCTATCTTATTAAAGATGGTGAATATCCAGAGTTGCTATATAGTTCCTATCATTCGTGGCTATCACTATATGATAATGATAAGTTTTTTGAAAATGCTGAGATTCTTAATCTATATGTAGAGGCAGACCCATCTTATTACTCACCAATAGTAGTAATTCAGATAAAAACTTATTAAATAAAATCTTTTTAACAAAGGGATTTTATAGATGGTCTTGAAACCACAATATATAGTGTTTTCAACCCACCCATCGCCACTATATATTGTGGTCAAGACCAAATAAAACTGATATTTTATTTA
>JAFSVH010000044.1 GCA_017450215.1 Bacilli bacterium
ATTAAATGTGCAAGTTGTTCCATTATGAGTGGAATTGCTGGGGCTGGCGCTTTCTCTGATGGTAAATATAATATTACTACAGAATTTGGAGGATGGCTACAAGATATTGTAGGTGAAGAAAATACATTACGATATATTGAAAAAGCAGATGAAATTCTAGTTAAATTTGGAGCTACTAAGCATCGTTTTTTACCAGATAATGAATTAAAAAAAGAATGCCTTAAACATGGGCTATATATGCTTCAAAGTCAATGCAAGCATCTTGGCACAGATGATAATTTTGAAACTATGTTAAAGCTTCAAAATGATTTAATTTCTAAAGAAAATGTAAACATTTATGCAAATAGCAAAGTTGAATCAATTGAACAATTTGGAGATAAAATTTTAATTAAAGCTTCTAATAATTCAAAAATTAGTTATTCTCCGCATGTGGATTATGTTATTTTTGCAGTAGGGAGAGTAGGTAGTAATTTCTTTGCAAATTGGTGTAATAAGAATAAAGTAAAAACCATTAATAATCAAGTAGATATTGGTGTTCGTGTTGAACTTCCTTCCCTTATTTGGGATGATATTGATAGTAAAATTTATGAACCTAAGATTCTTTATCGTACCAAACAATATGGCGATATTTGCCGCATGTTTTGCCATAATCCACATGGCGAAGTAGTTAATGAAAATACAGATGGCATTATTACTGTAAATGGTCATGCTTATTCTTCTCCTGAAAGAAAGACTAATAGTACTAATTTTGCTTTGCTATCAACTATTAATTTTACTCAACCATTTAATCAACCAATTGAATATGCTAGAGACATTGCTGCTCTTGCTAATAAAATTAGCGGAGGTTCTGTAATTGTTCAAACCTTGGGTGATTTAGAGCAAGGGCGAAGAAGTGATGAAAGTAGAATTAAAAAGAGTGTTACTAAACAAACACTTAAAACTGCTGTTGCGGGTGATTTAAGCCTTTGTATGCCTAAGAGACAACTTGATAATATTATTGAAACACTTCATGCTTTAGATAATATTGCACAAGGTACAGCAAATAAAGATACTCTTCTTTATGGTGTTGAATGTAAATATTATTCTGCTAGACCTGTAACTAATGATAATGGCGATATTGATAAATTTGAAATTACAGGAAAGAATAATTATTATGCTATTGGTGATGGGGCAGGATTTACAAGAAGTCTTGGACAAGCCGCTGCAAATGGTCTTATGGTTGCCGAAACAATTTTAAATAAGGTGCAATAATATGGAAAAAATTGAAGAAGAAGTTGTTCAAAAAACAAATTATATACATAAATATTTTTGTGATGGTTGTGGAGAACTATTAGGTACATCAGTTGAATGTGATGATGGTTATGTTCGTGATTATAAACGTTATGAAGTTTCTTTTTACTTGCCATTAGATTGTGACCATAGTGGGCATGGTAAAGGTGAACGCTTTAAATTAAAAAAGCATTATTGTGATTCATGTGTAAAAAACATATCTTCTAAAATTCAAGATACACTGGTAAATCTTGGATTTGAGATAGAAAATTATAACGATTAAGAAAAAAATAAAAACACAAAAAAGACTTGACAAAAACTACCAAGATGTGCTATACTTTATGTATAGTACATTTTGGTTTTAAGGAGAGATATTATGTTTGAATATCAATATGAACAAGTTGCCCCTTATGTAATTACAAAGCAAGTAATTGATGATGGTGATTATGTTTATTGGAAGAAACCAGATGGTAAATTGATTTCAGATTTTAATATGTGTGTGCAAGAATGGATTTGGTTTCTTAATCAAAATGCAAAGGAACATTATAGGGGGTATTAATTATAATGGAATGGTCAAGTTATCAAAAAGAAATCTTTGATTATTATGATTCTCACCCTCATGATAATATGCTAGTTAGCGCATTAGCTGGCACAGGAAAGACAACATTATTAAAAGAATTAAGTGATAGGTCTACTAAATCAGATATTTATGTAGCTTTTAATAATACTATCGCTGCTGAAATGTCTGAAAAAGTTACTAATCCAAAAGTAAAAGTTAAAACATTACATGCTCTTGCTTATTCTTTTATGCTTTATAATGTAGAAAATGAATCTAGCAATAAAAGTGGAGGCATTGGGAAAACTCGCAATAATAATGAAAAAGTAGTAAAATTAGATAGTCTTAAACCTTATAAGATTATCGAAGAAATTATGTATAATTCTGGTCGTAGATATGATTTCATTGAAAAAACTTTTTATTCAGAAAATTATGTAACTTTATATAGTTTAGCTAGACTTACTCGTACAGATATGAGTGACCCTGATGCTGTAAAAAAATTATGTGATGAATATAATCTTTTTATAGATTATGAAAATGATTTTGAACGTCCATCAGAATTTAAAATGAGTTCAATTCTTGAAGCTATGGATGAAGCAAGCCTTGATGAATTTGAAACTAATCACACAATTGACTTTACAGATATGCTTTATATTACATATAGAAAAATTTCTGATAAAGAATGGCAAGTACCACCTTGGGGATTTTATACAAATATATGGACAGATGAATGCCAAGATTTAAATAATTTGCAAATTGCTTTTTTAAAATTTATTAAACGTAAAGGTGGAAGATATGTATTTGTAGGTGATTTCCATCAAAGTTGTTATAATTTTAGTGGGGCTAATGCACAATCTTTTAACCTTATTCCAAAACTTTATTCACCCATTAAAAAATTTGAATTGCCTATTTGTTATCGTTGCCCTAAATCTCACCTAAAACGTGTTAATAGGCAATTTGATATTCCTATTCAACCTAGACCGAATGCACCAGAAGGTAAGATTTTTACTATTGAAAAATATGAAGTTACTAAACTTGCTAAAGCTGGTGATATGGTTATTGCTCGTAAAAATAAATGGTTGACTGATGTTATTCTTGCTCTTGCTAAGAATGGTACTCCTATTTATATGCAAGATAAAGAAATGGTTGAGACTATTAAACGTACAATTATTAAACAAAAGTTAAAAAATCTTCAATCTTTACGAGATAAACTAGAAAATGTAGTTAAAAAGTATAATCAAAAAGTTCAAGATATTATTTTAAATGCAGATATTGAATCTCGTGGAGGAAATGAAGCTCCAAATACTGAAAGTGATGTAGAAAAAAGAGTACAAATTACATCTACTAATGCAAAAATTGATAATATTGAATTTATTATTGATGTACTTAATGATTATATGAAGAAATATAAGGATAATACATCTGATGATTTCTTGCGCTACATTGATAAGCTATTAAATACAACAGACCCACATAATTGTGTCCGTCTGACAAGCGTACATAAGGCAAAAGGATTAGAAGCTAATAATGTTTTTGTTTTAAATGAAGCTAAGGTTTGTGTTGACCCACGAAATAGTTGGGAACAGAACGAACAGGAAAAGAACTTAAGTTATATTTCTATTACTCGTGCAAAAAATAATCTGTACCTTGTAATTGAACCTAAAAAGTAAAGGAGCATTATTATGAGTAGGAAACGTTCTAAGAAGAAAGCAACACAACCCGCAGTAATGCAATGTTCGCCTCAATGCCCATATTTCCCCAACATGGAATGTGAATCATGGGAATATGATAAAACAATTCCCTATATTAAACGTCGAGCAGTTAAGAAAGATTTCAAATGCTGTTATGATGGACATAAGATTGTAAGTTGGTATGCTAATTGCCCCAAAAAGGCTGAGGAAGAAAAAATTCCTAAAACTGCTTGAC
>JAFSVH010000045.1 GCA_017450215.1 Bacilli bacterium
CTGTTCATCCTCAAGCCATTGAATTTTAAATACAATTACATCACTCATTTTTGTTTTCTCCTTTTATTATCTTTGTATTTTTATCTAAGAAGCAAACAAAAAGCCTGTTGATACAATAATCCCACTACTGGTATTGTTATTATAACAGGCTTAATTATATATATTTTATAAGATTATGTTTTATTACAAGTAATTCGTAAATTACAGGTAATAGCTATAATTTTCTAAATTAGATATAATGTCTGCCTTAGACATTTTAATAATATACCAGAAGAAAAATGTTGTCAAGCACTTTTCTTCTAGTATTTTTGTTAATAATTATATTATTAAGAAATTTCAATCTTATCGCCGTATGGAAGATTATGGATATAATCTCTCATAAAATCAAAATCAGGAATATAACCATTCTTTGAATACCTTTTTTTAGAATCGATAATAGGATTATTATTATCATCTAGCAAAACAGGTAGTTTAATAATTGATGAACCAAATTTCTTTATATCATGAGGTTTTCTACCATAACTCCATCTATATTTTTCATTCATAATAATCGTACATAGAAATTGCGCTACATATACATCTAATGTACAATTTTTTAAATACAATGATGTTATATCGTGACTACATGTAAATCTTTCAGTTTGATAAAATGCATTACAAACAGAACCATTTACTGTCACAGCAATACAATTTCCATCAAAAAGCTTATTATCCAAAGTATCATCAGGGGAACCAGTTTTATTCCAAGAATAAATATCTTCTAATGTATAATACTCGGTAACACCATTATTTGATTCTGTGGATGCAAGAAATGGAATATTCCCAGTAGCACTAGAATGTTCAGGTTTTTTATTATAAAATCCACCTTTTAAGACAAACAAATCTGAGAGTTTAAATTCCATCCATAAGCTTGTATTTAAGCAAGTGTTTTTGCTTACATTTGATGTCATAATTGGCCTACAGTATAATTTTTTTATGTAGTCCTCCATCAAACAAAAATCAGGTACAAATCCTTCAGAATTATATTTAAATGTGTCATCAATAAATGGAGTCCCATCCGATTTTTTCTTATATGGCAACTTAATAATTGTTTCACTTATACGATCCTTCAAAAAAGCTCTACCATATGAATATTTATATTTTTCGTTATTTAAAATTGCAACAATATATAATGCAAGATACTTATTCATCCATGGTGCTCTAATAACAACCATATGATCTCCACAAATAAATTCTTTTTCTTGATAGAAAACAGTAGCAGTAGTATCACCAACAGTTATAGCATTTGGTTCCTCTATATTTTCCAAATCTCTTTTATCGACTAATAATTCACATCCATTATCTTCTGCAGTTCTAGTTATATATCTAATTGAGAATTCACAATCCGGTTTTACTTCAACCAAATCATCTTTTGTATACGCAAAAGCTTTATATGGTTTATCAATTAAATTCCCAAAAACAAACTCTTTAAATTTTGTTAAATCAAGACTCATATACTTTTCCCTCTTTAACCAAAAAAGCAAGATAATTATTTAATGTTTTTTGGAAATCTTCTTCTGAGAGTTTTGAATAATCAGTCTTCATATATGCCTCACACAACCACTCTTTATCACCATCTACTACTGCTGTTGCACTTAAACCATCTACCACTTTATGATTGTCATATAAATATAGCCATTGTTTTTCTATATCTTTCCATCGACTTTTATTTTCATCATCAAACTGTTCTACTCTTCCAAGATTTTTCTTCTTTTTAAAACCATCTTCTTTATAATAACCAAAGAATGTTTCCTTATCTTTTGGATGAGGAATTCCTAAAGTAAATACCATACAACAAGCACAAGCAGAAGCTCCTGGATAAAAAATATCATCTGGCAAAGTAAAAACCGCCTCCAAAGTATTATCTTTTAACATAGATTTTTTAAATATGGTAATAATATCGCTAGTTCCAATAGCAGCAGAAACAGGTAACAAAACAGCCATTTTAGTATGTTTTATAGGTAATCCTTTTTTCTCATTTTCAAGTCGAAGAGTTTTCAAAACATCTGATAAATATTGTATAAACACAAAGCCCTTTGTAGGATCATCCTTCCCATTTTTGGCATTTTCAGTCCAGTCTTTTTTATATTTATTAGGAATACTAATAGGCTTTGCATTATATGGTGGATTCATCAAAATAACATCAGGATTTGCAGACTTAATAAATTTCTCACAATCAAAGCAACTGCCAAATTCAATATTTGAATTTCCATCACCATGAATTAGCATGTTTGTCGTAGAAAGACCATATGCTTTTTCTTCAACCTCGATTCCGAAAATATGTTGTTCTTTAACTAATTTCATTAATCGTTTTGCTTCTTCTTCAGTATTATCCCTGCGACAATCAGCTAATGCTTTACACATAGCTTGAACCAAGAATGAAGCACTTCCACAAGTCGCATCAAGCACAATGGAATTTCTATCTACCTTTGTGACTCTTGTCATAAAATCCGTTATATGGTCAGGAGTAAAAGCTTGATTCTTATCCTTCTTTCCTGTGTATTTATTAAATGCTATAAAGAACAAATTCAAAATATCTTGTCCTTCAGAAGAATCGGCATTTATATATCGATAAATATCAACAACAATAATATTTAGAATTTTCATCCAATTTTCAAGCGTCAATTTTTTTATTTTTTGATCTTCTAGAACATTTTTTTGAAGCAATTCAATCTTTTTAGCCTTATTTTTTGAACCATCAAGAAGTCTATTCAAAGTATCTTTAATAGCGGCACAGATAGTATCTGGTGTCATTATACTCCATGTTTGATTAAGTTGTTTAACTAGATTATCATCTACTTTAGTGTAACCTAGTCTACAAATTATATCTTTAATATAAAGTAAACAAGTACCAACAAACTGGCTTCTATTACCTTCATCTATATCCATTTTATGAAGAGTCTCATTCAATTCGTAGGTATTTTTCATTACTTTCTCACGATCATTTTGGAAACTAACATCATAATACTTTTTATAATGTTCTAAAGTATCCATAACGGTTTCATCTAATAGTAAAGAGCTTTTATCTACTTTACCTTTCCATACTTTAATTTTATCATCACGGGTATTTGCTAAAATGGCTATAATTTTATGATTAGGATACAACGCTTTTTCTTCTTCAACATATTCGCTTAATTGTTTTTCATCTTCATCAACAAAGCTTTGTTTAGTTTCAACAAGAACAACAAAATCCGAATCTTCAAATCTAATATCTAATTTAAAATGTTTTACTCTATGTCCAACGGCTTTTTCTAACAACTCTCTTGATCCAGCCGCCAATACATAACTATATTCTCCACCCTCGATATTTGATGTCACAAATTGCTGACCAACTCGTTGTACAATTTCTAATCTTTGCATAATATTAAATCTCCTAAAATTCACTCTAATAAAATTGCTGTTCTAGAATCAAAACTTGATTATCATTTAATGCATTTTGATTCAAATTAATATTCTCATATCCTTTTTCATTCTTAAATTTAACTAATACATTTAAATCCATAAGAATTGATATTACTTTTGGAACATAATATGATTCTTTATCTTTAAACATTCCGTAATTAGGTACTTCATTAAGTTTAAAGCCTAATATTGCTTTATCTTCTACACCTTTTAAGAAATTAGTTAAACTCTTATATGAGAATTTAAAAGTCCGATTCTTGTTGTAAATATCAGCAATACATTGAAGCATTTTATTTACTTCTGATTTAATATTACTTCTTAATACTTTTCCATTTTCCATAACAAGAATCTTAGATTTATCTTGGGTAAAATTGTAACCAAACATTGAGAAGTTACAACCTGTACCATCTTTTTTATAATTTGTACAGCCAAGCATTCTGTCACCTTTATTGATGAAATCTTTATTTTTAATTGGCTTTACAATTAAATATCCATCATGGCATTCAGGACATTTTGATATTGATAATTTATCCTTATTACCATTTAAATCATTTGTTAAGAAACCACATACTTCTGGATCATTTGAACAAATCCATAATTTCTTTGTTGCTTCAAAGAATTTAAAATTTGATGTTCTCTTTTGCAATGGATAACCACAAATAGGACATTTATATTTAATATCCCTATAATATTGTGGATTTAATTCAACACCACGTAATATTACGTTAGTGAATTTATCTTTAATCTCTGTAATAAATTTAGATGGATGATTTTGAGGAGTAATAATATATACTCTATTCTTTGTTCTTGTTAGTGCAACATAGAATAATCTTCTTTCCTCTTCAAAATCCATATTTTCATCTTCTTTGATAACAAGCTTCATTACAGGGTCATCTTCTATTTTAGATGGGAAGCCTAATACATCATCCTTACCGTTAATGATAATAACATTATCTCTACCTAAACCTTTTGAAGCATGAGCCGTCATAAATGAAATATCCAATTTAGGATATTTTTTAGATATTACTTTACCATTTTCCCATGAAAAGAAATCTTCAAGTTTACCTAGATTCTTTCCATCAAAATTATATCTACCAATTAATAATACTGTCTTATCTTCACCATTTTTAGCTACTATATCATCAAGTGATTTTTCAATAGCTTCACCTAATTTATAAAATGGTCCGTGTGCTTTATCTTCTTTATCATATGAATCATCATAACTCATTAATATTACTGGATCCTTAATTGATTTATTTGACTTTAAATCTTTTTTAATTTGCTTCTGGTTTTCCATTACAAATCCACCAGCAATATCAATTAATTCTTGTGAATTACGATAAGTTTTAGTGATTTTTAATACATTAGCATACCCCATTTTCTCTTCAAATTTAGTGAATAAATCGATTTGAGCACCACTAAATCTAAAGATTGATTGCCAGTCATCACCTACAGCTATTATCTTAGCTTCACTCGCTTTAGATAACTTCTCACATAAATCAAATCTTTGAAGAGAAATATCTTGATATTCATCTACCAAAATATAATCATATGGAAGCATATCATGTTCAGCAATTCTTTTATCTAAGATATTTACTGCATTATTAATCATATCTTCAAAGTCTATAGCTGATTCTTCCATTCTTCTAGTTTCATAAACATGGAAGCATCTTTTAGCAATTTCTAAGAATAATTTAGTTCTTTCATTTTTAATTGAAAATTGCCATTCGTCAAATTTAGTATTGAAATCATAGTTACATACTTTAAATCTATTAATAAAGTTACATACTAGCATAATAAATTTAGAGAAATATTTATCTTCTGCTTTTTTAGCTAATTCTTTATATATTTCAAGATTACTCTTTGTAGTTAATTGAATACCTACTTTATTTAATTCTTCCTCTAAATGAACAATTAAATCCCTGCCATCATTATATTTAGAGAATGTATAAATAAGCTTTGTTCCATGAGCTCTATGTAGTTTTACTTTATCATTAATATGTCTCTTATAATCTTCTAATTCTTGCTTAGAAAATCTATTATTTTTGCCATCTTCAGATATACCAAAATGCTCGAGATATATTTCTTGGCCATTATATTTAATTAAAAAATCTGGACAATATGGCTTAGTTGTATCTACAAATCCATGTTGATATACTGGCTCATAGACATAATCTATTCCCTTAATGAATAAGAAATTAGCTATTCTACATTCATCAATACTTCTAACTCTTTCATCACGAATTGTGATTTTATTTTGAGTTTGTTGCTTATGATATTCATCTAACATCTGTGTTAAATCTGATTTTAATGTAGTTACATCATTAGCTGATAATGATTTAAATAATAATGTAGTATTATCAACATCAAAAGGCATATTTAAATATGAAGCAAAGAATAATAATATCTTTTTAATAAAGTATTCATCATCAAGCTTATTAATTAAATATTCTTCTATTGTTCTATACATAAATCCAGTTTCAACAATTCTATGTTTAACTTCATCATTTGCTTTAATAATTGTATTACCAATAGAATGGAATGTTGCAATATTAACAGGTAATTCAAGTCTAGCAAATCTTTCTTTTAATTCTTGGGTTGCTTTTCTAGTAAATGAAACAATTAAAACTCTATCAGGATTGATATTTTTAACATCAACTAAATATTTCACCTTAGCTTCAATTGTAGTTGTTTTACCAGCACCTGCTCCAGCTATAACTAATGTATAATCCTCATCAGATAAAACTACTCTTCTTTGTTCTTCATCTAATTTAATATTAGGATCATCTTTCTTTAATACATCATCTAAATATTGTTTATCTGATTTTAAATGATTATTAACATAGTCTTCATTATGCTTTTTTATTAATTTATCTGTATCGTTATATGATCTAATAAGTATATTTAGTTTCTTATAATCGGTTTTATTATTTTTACACCAATTAACTAATACACCTTTTTCATCCATTAATTTAAATTCATCAATGATTTTAGATAATTCGTCTTTTCTATTGAAATAATTCTTTCTAGAAATATATTCATCTAAAGATAATAAATCATCAATAAAATGAGCATAATCTTCTAATTTTTTATATTCAATTGAATCATTTCTTGAGAAAATGCTCATTATGGATCACCTAAACCTTAAACTGCTATAGAATTAACATTCTATAATCGAAGTAAACATCCCTTAAATTATATCATTTTTCTCAAACTTGCACAATTATGATATATTAATTTATGTTTTTTTGCTAAATTATTCAACTTTTTTATAAAAAAATAAACTAACACTCTATTTCAAGTGTTAGTCATACTAAATTATTATTTTCTACCTATAAAATTATCTTTATCATTTAAAATAATTGTTTTAATGTATTTGATAAATGCTTTGTCTAAATATATAACTAAAACTAGACAACCGCCTGATTTATACATCTTGACGGTTTCGAGTGCCGTATCTTCTGGTGGAGCTGAGGGGGAATCGAAATCAGCATAGTTAAGCCATTTATTTGGTTGACTTATTTCTTTTTATTATCGTTTGACTAAAAGAGTAACGCTCTCAACGGGTATACCAATGCACTACTCACCCCAAAATTTTTATTAAAAATAAGTCTAATCTAAATTTTAATATTATCCAACAAAAAATCTTCTAATGAAATAATTCTTATACCTTCATCTGTCATATAAGATTTAATATTATCATTTACTATTATTATTTTTTTAAAAGAGTCATTAATATTAATTAAAGATTTTTGTTCTTGTTGTTCTTTTAAATCCGTAGACATAGAATAGGCAGATTGAATATAATATCTTTCATCACTATTATTAACAATAAAATCAACCTCAAGTTGTTTCTTTACATTATTTCCATTCTTGTTCTTTTCATTTGTTTCAACAATACCAATATCAACATTATAC
>JAFSVH010000046.1 GCA_017450215.1 Bacilli bacterium
ATTGTTTAGGAAATTCTATTTAAGCACTAAAATCCCTTTGTTTACATTCTATAACGACAAAAATCCTAACATATTGTTAGGACATTTTATTATATTTTGAATCTATTTGTTTTTCTTTTTATTCCAAATATCTAATGGAATAAAATATGGTTTGTCACATTCAGGGCAATAAAGCTTTGGATACTCTTCCTCATCTTCATCCCATAAATCACAAACTTCTTCGTAATCTACTCTTTCTTCATAATTACATCTAATACATTTAAAATCAACTGATTCATCATAAACATCTTGTTTTACAAACTCCAAAACTAACGATTTTGTTTCATCATCAAGTTTATCAAAATTATCTTTAATTTTAATTAATGGTTGACCATATTCATCAAAGGCATCATCAAAATTATCACTTTCATATTCTAATTTAATATTTGAATCAAAAGTATAGAAGAAGATAGCCCTTCTATATTTTTCTTCATCAGTTAATAATCTTTTGTTAACAGTAAAATTTTCAGGCATGGTTAACCATCTTCCTTTCCAAAGTAACATAAATCATAAACTATAGTCATGATAGTTCCACATTTACACATAAGTGGATCATAACTATAAGTTGAGATGATTTTACTTCTCCACTCTAAATCGTTTTTCATTTTGTTGATTTCAAATGTGTTATATAGTTTATCTTTTTTAATTATTTCTATTTTACATTTATTAGCATAAAAGCCATAATATCTAGTAGTATGAACTGAGGTTTCAGGTATATGGATTATTAGTTTAGCAATAAAATTATAGACGGACTCAGTAATATATTGCCTACCTTTTTTATCTTCATCATCAAGTATGGCATCATCTTCATGTGGATCATAATAATAACTAACAGTTTTATTATCTTTATCATATGAAGTAATTCTGGCTTCGCTCATAGCTGGATGACCTGCATATCTAACTACATAATTAACAGTAGATTTAATAGCCTTATGAGATTTACCTTGTCTTTTAGGGGCATGAACATAAAAACCATTATCGTATATATTATATAATTCATTACGTATTTTAGTAAATTGAATTAATACATCTTTTGTGGCATTATTCTTTAGATAATGATACATTCTTTTAAGAAGTTGGTTCATAAAAGATTGTCTTAATGATTTGAAATTAAAATATTCATAATTTTCTTTTTTACCATTATTATCTAAAGTACATTCAGCGATAAGAGTATGAATATGAGGATTTAATTTCATGTCTCTGCCAAATGTATGGAGAATAGACACAAAACCTAATCTTTTTCCTAACTTCTTATTAGACTTAGATTTGTGTTTTATTAAGAAAGATAACACATCATTAACAGCCTTAAATAGTTCATCATATAAATCTCTATAATAAGCAAAAAATACTCTAAGTTTTTTGGAGATAGTCCAGGTTATATGTCTATGTGGAACATCAAGACATTTTTCAGAAATTTCTTTAGCTCTAGCATCTCTATATTTTTTACCACAAGAAGCACAAAATCTTGAATGACAAGAAAAACCTCTTAAATAAAAATCCCCACAATTAGGGCATTCATAAAATAAGTAACCATACTTAAAGTTTCTACAATTAATCATTTTGTTTACATTAGTGATGATAGAATCTCTAATTGGTTTATTTTTAGCAGCTTGAATATTCAAAAAATCATTCCAGTTATCAATGAATATTTCTTGAATAGTTATTTTACCTTGAAGTTGTCTAGCATAAGATGAATTACAGATTTTATTCCATTCGTTCTCATATACATCATACCCAGCTTTAGCTGCCACAGTTAATCTGTGGGAAGCAGCACCTTTTCTAGCAAATTCAAAAACCTTTGATTTATCAAAATTTGAAACAGAATTAGTATAATTATTAATCATAAAAACCTCAAAGGTGATTATACCAAGTAATGAATAAAAGAAAAAGAGGTCATCGACCTCTTAGAGGAATGTCGTATAAGATTTTAATCTTTAGACATTTCTTTTTTTA
>JAFSVH010000047.1 GCA_017450215.1 Bacilli bacterium
ATCTGCATTAGAATTCTGTAAACTTAATAATCTTAAACTATCAGATTATTTTAAAATTTATTCAAAAAAGAAAACATATACAAAAGAAATGAAGAAGGATATTAAAAATGCAATGAAAAGATTATTGGATTATGCAGTAGAAAAAGGCTTTATCAAAGAAAATCCAATGCCTTTAAAACATGTATTTAAAATTGATATAAGAAGAACTAATAATTATTTACCTAGTAAAGCAATTGAAGATTTTGTTGAAGCATTATTTAATAGGAAAAATATTAATGAAAGATGTTATGCATTAATATTTATAATAGTTGGTTTGAATAAAGAAATAGTTTTTGATTTAAAGATAAAAAACTTTAATTTTGAGCATCATTTCATTAAATACAATGGTAGAACCTTTTATATGTCAGAATATATCTCAAATCTATTAAATGATTTTTTCTTTAGTGAATTACCAAATAATAAAATTCTAAATTATAACCCCAATTATCTTAAGACTTTAATATATAAAATTGGCAATGATGTAAATGAGCATACATTTAATCTAGAATCTTTAAAATCTAATTATGGAGTACTTATGAAATATGTTAATCAATATTCAAAAAAAGAAACTAAAACAATAAAATATGAAGAATTAACAAAAGAAAATGAAATTGCATATAACGATTTTAAAGCATTCTTACAATATAGGAAGGAGTATTTAGGATGAAACCAGCAATAATAAAAAGAAATAATAAAACAGGTTACGTCTATAGAATCATTATTAGATATTATGATGAGTATGATAATTTAGTATCTAAAGAAACAAGCTATAAACCAGAACCTGGAATGACTGAAGCGAAAGCCGAAGTATATGCAGAATTATATGCCGAGCAATTTCAAAATGAACTTCTTGAAAAGGTAGAAAAACGTAAAAAAGAAATTGCTGAGGATGAAAGACTTGGTGGTCCTTTAAAGAGGATGACTTTTAAAGAATTAGCACAAGAATGGCTAGATTCAAAATATGATTCTACTAATCCTGCGAATCCTAATAATATTTCTTATAGATATTATTGTGAAGCAATTACAGAAATAGCCAACTATAATAAAGAGTTTGGCGATATGAGAGTAGTAGATATTACTCATGATGTTATTTATAAATATTATAAAAAGCTTTCTAGTTTGAAAAAAGTATCTACTATTTATACTGCTAAACCTAATATTAAAGAAATATTTAAAGCTAGAGGTTTATCAAAAAGAGTGGTGTATTCATTATTTAGTAGAATACCATTTAATCTAGGTGCAATTTTAAATGGAGCGAATGTACAAGAAAAAACAGCTTTAAAATTATCTCAAGCTGTTGGTATTCCATTAAATAAACTATTTGATAAGAAGGTTAAAGAGGAAGCATATGCTGAATATACTATATTTGGAAAAAAGAAAATCCTAAAGACTATATTTGAATTTGCAATTAATGTTTTGAGAATTATCCATGAAAATCCGGCAAAGGATGGGATGACTAAGAATTCATTTCAAACTAAAAGAAGAGAATCATTATCAGAAGAGCAAGCAATTAAATTTTATGAAGCAACAAAGGAATTTGACATTATGATTCAAACTGCAATGCATATGTCACTGCTTACTGGTATGAGACCAGCTGAAATGGGAGGCCTTGAATGGAAGGATATAGATTTCTCTTATAAAACAATAACAATTGAACGTAATGCCATTAAATGTGACAAGATGGGGATTATATTAAAAGGAACTAAAACTAATAAAGCAAGAACAATATCAATCCCTGAAATCCTTGTGGAGCAATTAATTAAATATCGTAAGTGGCAACAAGATTGGATAGAGTCATTAGGTGATTATTATAAAGATGATGATCAGGTATTTTCACAATCCGATGGGTCTAGAGTAACTACAGATATATTTAATAAATGGTTTAAGAAGGTAAGAGATAAAGCTGAACTTCCTGAAAAATTCACCTTATATAACCTAAGACATACAAATCTATCGATTCTAGTTGGATATGTACCTATTACAACAGTAGCTCAAAGAGCAGGACATTCCACAATTAAAACAACTGAAGAATATTACATTCATAGAGTAAGTGAAGCTGATATGCAAGCATCTCAGACATTAAATAATGTATTTAAAACTTCATTTGAAAACCAAACCAAGGGAAAGGAAGAAATTGAAATAGAAGAGTATAAACGCTCATTAGAAAAGATGAAGCAGCTTGGATTCAAAACATTAAAAGAATATTTTGAATATTTAAATTACATGAAATCAAAGGGATTTAATATTCCATTATAATGAAAAAATCATCCGTTTAATTGGATGATTTTATTGCTTTTATGTCTAATGACAAGTATAGTAATACAAATGAAACACCCCTTAAATTTTGAAACACCCTAACGAAAAAGTGAAACACCCTTGAAACGCCCTTTCGTGGTAAAGACCACTAATTTCTGTAAAATGGACATTTTTTTCCTATGCATTGTTTATTCCATGATGAAAACTCACAAGATATGTCGTCTAAAATCATTTTTATTCCATATTTCTTTTCTACAAACTCAACTGCATATGAAAGTGATAAAAAAGCATTTCTTTTACAACATCTAGGACCACCTATTTCACTCATTCTTTTAATCACTGATGAGGTGAATTCCATATTATCTTTATAATAATCATTTGAAGTTAATGGACCTGTTTCATGAATAATGGAAAGAACTGCACCAACTGCTGTAGTAGATCCACAGATACCCCAAAAACCACACATAGCTCCTGGCATCTTTAAAGTACGTTCTGATAGCATATCTATTGCTTGATTTACATCAACTTTACCACCAGCATTTTTATAAGCAACAAGAAAACTAGCTCCATCTAAAAAATGGTGTTCTGGTCCATGAATATTTATAAAATCTTTATGCATAATTGACTTTACAATTTCGATTGGATTCTTGCTTTTACTCTTTAAAACCTCTTCTTTAATAAGTTTATATTTATCATCTAATGTATATTCCATAATGCCTCCTATTTTAAGTAATTATTTAATAATTCGACTTTTTCTTTGTTAATTGAATAATGTACCCATTTCCAATCTTTCCTAGCAATCACTAATCCACTATCAGTTAATATTTTCATATGATGAGATAAAGTAGATTGATTACAATTAACCATTTCTAATAACTTACAAGCACATAATTCATCATTGGTAATCAATTTTTTTAAAATAAACAATCTTGTTTCGTCA
>JAFSVH010000048.1 GCA_017450215.1 Bacilli bacterium
AAAACACTCTGCTCCTAACATATCGGCTAATTCTAATATCATTTCGCCAAAGTTTGAACCAGGGTCTTTTGTTATTGTATATGGAGTCACTATTCCATCAAAATTATGGTCATATAATATAGGCTTTAAATCTAATGGATAACCGGCTCCAGTATCTATAGTTAAAATACCTTCAATCGCATCTTTAATTAATGTTCCCGCAGGTATTTCATAAGTTGTTTCTAAAGTTCCCATCTTACCTTCTAATAAAGCAAATTTATCTTCTAACGTTAATGTTACTTGTTTATCAGAATCTTGATGTGTAGAACTTGGATTTCCCATAATAAAAATACCTCTTGGAAACCAGAAAGTTTCTCCTCCAAAAGATATTCCTATATCAAATCTAAATTTATTATGAACCCAGATAGTATTTATACTCGGAGTATATTTACCATCTTTATTTACTAAATTAATATTTAAATTACGTCTTTGACCATTTTGGTAATTTTCATTATAATTACCTGAACCTAAAATTATATCTTCTTGTGGAATTTCATAATTTATAGTTTCATCTGGATGTAAGACAAATAATCTAAATTTTGCTTCATATTTACCAGTTTCAAGTGCTTTTTCCAAACCATCCAAATCATAGTTTGAACTACTTGTTAATATTAAATATTCACCATATACTGTTTTTAAATATTCTCTAGCAATATCTGCTAAAGCTTGAATTTGATAAATAGACCTAGCCATAATTAATCACCTATAATAACATAATTATCAGCGTCACCTATTTGAGTCCATCCAACATTAACAGTTGTGGCTTGCTCTCTAGTTTCATCAGCAACTTGTGATGAACTTGATGTTATATCTACGATATATTTATGTCCCTTTCTATCTTTATACAATTTTAATTGTGAATTAGCACAAAAATTATTCCAATCTTCTAATAATCTTACATCTTCATCATATCCATTTTTTCTAACTCTTCCAATTAACCCACTAAATGAACCAGTGGCATAATTAGATTCACCCATTGATATCGTAGGATAAGCAGTAAGCGTTTGATATGTGGTTTTAGAAAAGTTTTGCGTTGTACTATCACTCGCAACATTTGATTGGAATAACCAAACATCTTTTGGATTAACTTTATAAGTCAAAGTATCTTCATCTTCTAAATCCATACCAATAATTGCATAATCCCACCAACAAGTATCAACAATATTAGATAATGAAGCTTTTGAAGACGCTTCTTCATCTTCTTTAAAAACATAATATTGATATTGCTTTTGATTTCTAACATTGTAGTCAACTATAGATAATTGACCAACACTTGTAGTATAGATTGGTTTTAATACACTATCTCCAATTTCATTTCTATAAATTGAAAATACATATCCTAAAGCATCTTGAGACATTCCTTTTGAATCATAATCTCCATCAGGTTCAAAACATACTAAAGAACGGGTATAATTATTTGCAATAGGTTTATAATTTGTTACAAAAATATCGGCGTTTTTATCTTGATATTTCTTTTCAAAATGTGCAAAGTCTAAAGTAATATTACTATTAAATTGTACTTTATCTAATGTTGCCATCTAATTACACCCCTCCTTCCAATACTTTAATATCATCATTTGTGATTTTTACTTTCCACCAATTATCTGAAGCTCTTCCTATTTGAGTTCCACCTTCTACCCAGTAATAATCATCGTTCCAAGAACTGCTATCAGTCCATATATAATCAGCA
>JAFSVH010000049.1 GCA_017450215.1 Bacilli bacterium
GTCGCAGGATTTTTTTGGATAATATCATTTATTGTATCTTTAATAAAAAGTATGGTAAATCAAGATACTCCGGGTGCAACAAAAAAAGCATTATTTAATTCTGGTAAGTCAATAATAGGAATAGTAGTTATGCCTTTCTTGTGTTTTACATTTTTCTTATTAGCAGTTCAATTAATAACTGTTATTGTTCAGCAATTAAATGGTGGTGAAAATTCAAGTCTGGCATCTCATATTTGGGAATCCGGCTATAAAAATTTTAAAATTAGTAAAGGTGGTGAAGGAGTAATTTTTCCATTTACAGTATCATACGATACAGCTATGGATTATTCCTTCACTTCTCAAACAGCATCTAATCTGCAAGGTTTTTTTAATATAGGAAAAGATTATCATTTTGATTACTTTATTGTATTAATTGGAGCTGTAGCTTTAGGTGTTTGTATGGCTATAGCTACTATAAAATTATGTGGTAGATTGATTAATCTAACTATATTATTCGTAATATCGCCTGTTGTTGTATCAACAATGAGTGTTGATGATGGAAAAAGATATGAAGCGTGGAAAGAAGTTTCCATATCTAAGCTATTTAGTATAATGGGTTCTGTCCTTGCTATGTATATATACTTAATATTATTGCAAGTAGTTTCAACAGCATCATTATCTATAATGAATCAGCCAGCCCAAGAAGGATGGGAATATGTTTTAAATGCAATAACCGGAATTTTCTTCTTTTTAATTTGTGCTATAGCTGGAGCATTAATTGTGATAAAAGGTTCTGATATGTTAGAATCAATTATTTCACAAAATGCAGGTGGACAAGATGGTTTATCAGCAATTGCTATGGGGCATGTTGGTAGAGTGTTAGGTCGAGGTTTACGAGGTCTAGGTGGTAAAGGCAAAAATGCCTTGTTCGGAAAATCACAGAATAATAAGAGTAGTTCTGCAGGTCAAGGAAATAATGGTGGTTCTGCAGGTCAAGGAAATAATGGAGCATTTTCAAATCCATCCGGACATACAAATGCTTACGCATCTTTAAAAAATAAACTTGCAAATAGTCCTTTTTCTAAAGCTTCTAAATCTTTAAAGCAAAATGGATTAGTTGGTTCATTAATAAATGCTGGAGCTGGCATTGGTGGGCATATAGCAGATTCAAGACAAGCAAATAAATTAAATATGGATGGCACATCAATAGCCCCAACAACAGCAAAAGCAGTAAGGCAAGATAAACAAAGATACGAACAATTAAAGAAGGCTGGAATATCTAAAAATGAACTAGACAAGCTAAAAAAACAAGGCTTTGGTTCTGATAGATTCAAATCCCAAGCTATGAAGCTAGCTGACAAATATAAGAAAGATCAAGAAAAGGGGGTATATAGATAATGTTAAGAATAATACCACCAAAGGCAAAAGCATCTTATAATTTATATAAAGATTTTTCTTTATTTGATTTATTAATAATGACAATTGATATTTTAATTGTCTTATTAATTTTTACAACTGTTATGCCATTTGTAGTAAAAATAATTCTAGGAGTAATTATATTAGCCTTTGGATTATCTTTAGTTGTAAATCTAGGTACAAACAAAAAAGGATATGATTTCTTTAAAAATATGCTTCAATATTTTGTAAGAAGAAAGTATAATCCAGAAGTAGATTTACAAAAAGAATTAAATCTTCAATTCAATGAGCAAACAGTTCTATATAACAATAAATATTCATCTATAGTAGAAATTACTGGAATAGACTTTGGTATTATTCCGGGAGATAAACAAGATTACATCATTGATTCAATTCAAAAATCATTTAAAAATATAAAACAAGGAAAGATTTTTAAGCTAAATAAACCAATAGATTTATCTCCGTTCATAATAGAAACCGGAAGAAAATCAGAATATTGGCTTAATAAACAATTAGATTCATCAAAAGATGATGTAATAAATCAATGTCAATCACGAATAAATATATTAGATAATGTAGCAATAAACCTAGATTATTTTCAAGAAAACAAATCCTTTATTGCAAATACATTCTATTTAATACAATATGATGAAAACGAAGAAAGATTATTAGAAAACACTAAAGCTTTAATTAATAATTTTAATGATAATGGATTAAATACTAAGCAAATTACTGGCGAAGAATTAAAAGCAGTATATACCTATTTTTACGAGAACGAAGAAATTAAAATTCCAGCCCTAAAAGAAAAACATGCATCAGTAATTATAAATGATGAAGAATGGAAAATTGGTTCATTTACAAATTTACCATTTCAAGTTGGAAATGCTTGGGCTTGGAAATTATTTTCTATTCCAAATACAAAAGTAGTATTGAATTTTGAAATACAATCAGACAATCAAAAAGTAATTAAATCAATAAATAAATCTATGCGTGAATATGAAGCTAGATTTATGGAAAAAGGTTTATCACAATCTTCACAATTAGATATTGAAGTACAATATAATGCACTTCAAAATCTATTAATGGCTGTAAAGCTAGGTAATGAAGAAGTACATAATGTAAGCTTATATATTATGTACAAGAAAGATGATTATAAGCTTGTAAGTGAAACGTTTAGAAGTGAAGGAATAATCCTAGATAGATTATTCCATAATCAATTTGAATCTTACCTTGCTATGCAACCATATAATTATCACATTTCTAAATATAATAAAAAAGAAATTAAAAATTTTAATACATCTGTATTAACTTCAATGTTCCCTTTTGTATCACATCCATTTTTAGATAAAAAAGGTGATTATTTAGGTTATTCAGAATATCCTATATTCTTTGATTTGTTTAATAACCTTCATCAAAAAGGAAACAAAACTAGAGTAAATGCTAATATGGTAGTATTAGGAAAAAGTGGTTCTGGTAAATCATATTTTCAAAAGAAATTATTAATGCAACAAGCATGTGATAATACTAAAATATTCATTCTAGATCCAGATAATGAATATGATTATTTAGCTAATCAATTATCAGGCAACTGGATTGATTTAGGAGCAGTTTCAAATAATAAATCAAGAATAAATCCGTTTGAAATATTCCCATCTTTAGCCGATACAGAAGGCGAAAGTGGTGAATTAGATGCTACTAAATCATTCCTAGAACAATTCTTTAATATAGTTGCTCCAAATCTTGATGATGAAGCGAGAAGCACATTAAATAAATGTATTTCTAAATGTTATGATAAATGTAAAATAGATTCTTTTACAGATATATCTAAAATCAAAGCATCACAATTTCCTACAATGTCAACATTATATGATGTTGCTAAA
>JAFSVH010000050.1 GCA_017450215.1 Bacilli bacterium
ACTCACGCATATAATGAATTTTTATGGCGTGGTGGAGAACTTTATGACTATGATAAAGAATTAGTAATAAAAGAGTTTGGCTATGATGTTATAGCACCAGTTTGGGAAAAACTTAAATATATATGTGAGAGTTTTTATAAGAAATTTAAAGATAAACTCATACCTTTAGGATTAGAACAGATAGTTGGTAGTCGTGATTATGATGTTGCTGGTTCAATTGATTTTTTAGCATATTCTAAAAAATTAGACGCTATTATAATCATTGATTATAAAACTAATAAAGAAATTAAATTTAAATCTTATAAAGACCAAAAAATGTTATATCCTTTAAATAATGTTCCTGATTGTAATTATTATCATTATTGTTTACAATTAGCTACTTATAAATGTATATTAGAACACGAAACAAATTTAAAAATATATAATAAAAAGTGGTTAGTTTGGATGAATGAAATAAATAATGATTTTGTATTATATGAATGTGAAGATTTAGATAAGGAAGCAAAATTAATATTGGAAGCAAGGAGAAGATAATATGCCTAATATAGACATAGAAGAAAATAAAGATAAGTTTCAAAAATTATGTCATATGTGGATTAAGAGAGATGGTATAGATGATTTGCTAAATTGGTTAGATACTACAGATTTTTATACTGCTCCTGCTAGTACGAGATTTCATTTGATGTGTGAAGGAGGTTTATGTCAACATTCAATTAATGTATTTGAACAATTATGTGATGAATATAAAAATGAAGGAATGTTTGATTTTAAAACGCAAGAAGATACACAAAAAATAATGGAAAGTCTTGCTATTGTAGGTTTATTCCACGACGTATGTAAAGCTGATTTTTATAAATTGACAACTAGAAATGTTAAAGATGAATATGGTAACTGGACAAAAGTTCCTTATTATACTATTGAAAATCAAGGCATTTTAGTTGGACACGGATATAAATCCGCTAGAATTGTAAATAGATATATGAATATAACAGATGAAGAATATATGGCTATTGTTCATCATATGGGCGTAGAAAGCGATTGGAATATTGCCGAAGTTAGCGAATGTTTCAATAAAAATGTGTTAGCATTATTATTACATATTGCTGATACAAAAGCTGCTTATATTATTGAAAAGGAAGTTTAATATGGAAATATGGAAAGATGTTGAGGGATATGAAGGATTATATCAGGTTTCAAATTTAGGTAGAATTAAAAGTTTAAGAACGAATCGTATTTTAAAAAATATTAAAGATAAAGATGGTTATGAAATTATATTTTTCAGTATTCATCAAAATCAAAAATGTTTTAAAGTACATAGATTAGTAGCCGAAGCTTTTATTCCTAACCCAGATAATAAACCTCAAGTCGACCATATAAATTCTATTCCTGATGATAATAGGGTTGAAAATTTAAGATGGGTAACTTCTCACGAAAATTCAATGAATAATAATACTACCTCAAGAAGAAGTAAAACATTAAAGAAACAAATCTCTTTATATGGTAAAACAAAAAGCCCAGTAATTAAAGCTATTAAAGTTAAAGACGATAAAGGCGTTATTTACGACTCTATGTCAGAAGCAGCGAGAAAATATAAAGTTTCAATTGATTATATTAAAAATCATTTTGAAATATTAGATGAATAAAAGGAGATTTATATATGTTTGAAAATAATAGAACAGAAAAAAGATTATTAAAAAGAAAATCTATTATGGATGCTATTGAAAAAGCAAAAGAAGAAGGTATTACTTGGAAAGTTAATCAATTAGAATCAAAATTATATGATTTTAATCGAAAATATTATCCAAATATAATATGGAATAGTGCTGAAAAAGGTACATATAGAAAACCAAAGGAGGCTAAAGCATAATGGATTTAGATGAGTTAAAAGGATATGGTATAGCTGAACAAATTGCCAGAGTAGTTGAAGAAGGATTCAGTTATAATGAAGAAACAGGAGAAGTATATTTTACAACTGATGATTTAGATGCTTTAAATATGGCATTTGAAGAAAAGATTGACTCTTTATCTGGATTATATGAATTATATGGAGATAGAGCAAAATCATTAAAAGAAAGAAGCAAAGATATTGCTGACAAAGCTAAAAGATTTGAAAATAAATCTGATAGTATTAAAAAATATATAGATTCATTAATGAAAATTGCTGGTAAAACTAAATTAGAAGTAGGAGATAAATCATTATCTTATAGAAAGAGCACTTCAAGTGAAGTTTATGATGAAATAGCTTTAAGAAAATATATCGAAGAGGATGAAGAAAGAAAAGCTACATATTATAAAGAATCTGTTCCAGAAATAAGAAAAAAGGAAATTGGAGATGCAATTAAAGCAACAAAACAAGTTGCAGAAGATGGAACTATTACATATGATTTAACTATACCTGGATTTAGATTAGTAGAAAATAATAATCTACAAATTAAATAAGGAGGATAAAAGAATGAATCAAGAACCAATTATAACCTTACAATTAGAGGTAGAAGAAGTTAATAAAGTGTTAACTGGTTTGAATTATTATAAAAATGATATTGATAGAATAGCACAAAAAATAGTTCAAACATCACAAATTCAAATTAATGAACATAATAAAAAATTACAGGAAGCAGAGAAAAAAGTTATAGAAGAAGCAAATAAAAATAATAAAAAGGCTTCAAAAGAAGAAGGAGAAAATAAATAAAATTTATGCAAGAAAAAAGGGATGAAATCATAGTTTGTAGAAACTGTGGAAAAGAATTTACATTTACTGTAGGAGAACAAAATTTCTATGAAGAAAAAGGTTTAAAACCACCAGTAAGATG
>JAFSVH010000006.1 GCA_017450215.1 Bacilli bacterium
CAGCAATTTCATTTTTAATATCCCAATCAAATAGGATAGAGATATCATATGGATTATCGTCAATCATAGTCATATCATACTTAGTACAATAATCTTTTAGTTTTTCGATACCTCCCATATTATAATCGCCATCTGTATAAAAATTAAATTTACCTGTTACTCTTGTAATAATCTGATTTGAACCATATTCTACACTTCCCACGGAAAATCCTCCTTTTGAAGTTCGATTACATCTTCTACTTTAACTTCAATATCTGCTCGAAAGATAGCTGAATAAACATTTGTAATTGCATGAGTTCTAAGGGTATAAACATAATAATGTTCCGCATCATTAATATAAAATTGAAATACTTCTCCTTTATGTGGTATATGTTTATAATACATTTGTCCTAAAGGATATTCATCGTTAATATCCTTCAAATAAAGTAAATAGCGATTTTTAGCTAGATAAGCATTAGTTTCGTTACCATTAGTAGCTACACTAGAAAGATAATTCTGATAGAAATTTAATGCTTCAATAGCCATTTGAGCAGCCTTAGCCTTATGAGGACGAGCAGACCAATCCTTATCATTGCTATTAGCATCATGGGATAGAATATTAATAGCTTCATTAATAGTCATATCCTCGACGCTATCCCAAGTAGAATTATGATTAAATTCTCTCATGCTTCAATCTCCTGTTCAAGAGCTTCTTCATAACGCCTTTTGCTTTCCCAACAAGCAGAAATAGCGGAATTTAGTGCTTCTTTTAGAACATAACCACTATCAATATTACAATTTTCTGCTAACTTAAAAAGAGTATCCATATTGTCAGGTGTATCAAGATATGAATATACTTTTTGTAGTAGTATAGCAGCACTATGATATTTTTCTGTTTTTTTAATTGCTTCACTAGCCTTAATCTTCATCATACAATCTCTCCATTTCATCATCGTTACAATAAAAACTTGTTGCTCGTTCAGTTACAATCATTTGATTACCATCATTATAAAGGATAGTGCCATCATTAGGAGTAACACAACGAATGTGCATATTGACCTTTAAATCATGTTTATTTAGAATAGACCTAATTTTATCCATATACTTTGAATATTCTTGGAAGCCTTTTTGAGTGAACCAGCAATAAGTATAAGGGCGATTCATAAACTTAGTAGGTGGAGTAGCTAAGTTATTATCGAATACATCCATGATTTTCTTTAATTCTTCTTGTTCATCTTTAGTAAAATCATTCCAGAATGTATGTACTGTTTTAAATACACCAAAATTCTTAACAGAATAACGATATAGCATTACAGTATCCATAATATCCACCTTTCTTAAGTTTATTTTATTTTAAGTTAATTATTTATGAACACCAAGCACAATTACCAAAATGAAGAGCATCTTTTAATTCATCACAAATCTCTTCATATTCTTTTTCGGTAATACCATACTTATCTAATACTTGTTGTGTAGGAGGGTCAGCGTGGAAACGCCTATCTCCACAACCATAATCAGGAGCATTAGAAGGGTTACTATCATAAGTATAACCAAAATCATACCAATTACTATTTTCTACATCATTAATGTTAAATACTTCTAGCCCACAATAATAACTATGAGGTTTAATAACAAGTTTATTTAACATAAATAAAAGCTCCCTTCATTTGATATATTTATTATACCAAATGAAGGAAAGCTTTGTCAAGTAATTTATAGAATTTTTAAGAAAAAATTAACCTTCAAAATTAGAAGTGTCAAATTCAAATGTATCTGGCTGATAATCACAAAGGGAATCAATATCGTAAGGGTCAAAGATACCACCAATCAAAAGGGTACTATGCTTTCTTTCTGTACCCTTAGAATCACTAATATAAGGCTTGCCCTCTCGTTCCATATCTCTGACGCAATACGTCATACCTACATACATAGGGTATAGAATATCCCATGCCTTTAGAATATTCTCATAGTCATTTTCCTGTAGAATAACTAGAGTATTCTCAAAAGTGTCATTCTTTGGGTCAAGATAAATATAATCATCATAATTACTGCCAGAATAATTCTCATTAAAAATAACAATTCTAAAACGCTTCATCTAAATACTCCTTATTTTATCTTATTTTTATAGACTTAATAGTTCCTCGAAACTATCATAAATAATAAGAACAGTTTCGTTATTGTTATATGAATTATATGTGTATGGAATGAAGCTAATTCCCTTAGAATGTATATAAATCTTATTCCAATCATTAAAAGAAATACTCGATAATGTTAGTGTTTTCTTATCATCATCATAATTTACTGTAACATTAGGATGATGGGATAAAATCTCATTATAAGATGCTACATCCTTATATAGTCTTCTTACTTTATCAATTACTTTTGTGGTAAGTTCTTCTAATATCATAGTTTCCATGAATTAATATCTCCTTCCACATCCATAATTACAATTCTATTATCTGTACCCTATTCTCGACATACATCATATTCACTATAATATTTATGATAAGTAGTATCTAACATAATGGGATAACCTACTTCTCTTCTAAACCTAACAAAATCAACTTCTGAATTTAAATAAACTACATAAAGTTGAACTTCCCTAATTTTATTGCTTTCATCATAATAATACCAATTTTCTAATTTGGCGCTTTCACATGGTTTTACATCTAATGGAACATCATCAAAATTATGTTGAATATGCGTTGCTGTATCTAAAAGAAAAACCATATTTTACTCCTTATTGATAACTGTAATCTGGCAACTTTCCATAACACTTAGAGCTTCTAAATGCTTTTGTGGGTTAGTGCCAGCACAACAACTAGCATCTACAGTAATTTTAGTATTAGGATAGAGCATACGAAGATAAAGCGCATTACTTACAACGCAAATATCTGTACAAAGACCTACAAGTTCAATTTCATCTTCATCTTTTTGGAAACTAAAATTAAAAGGAAATACTCTTTTAATATTTTCCCATCCAAAAGTAAATTTATTATAAACATTGGTATAACCATATCCATCATCTTCATCTATGAAAACTTGAAGTTCAGGGATAATTTGCCAACCTTCTGTCCCACCTATACAATGTTCAACAGGAAGCATTTTTCCTTCATAGGTGTCCAAATAATCAGTATAATGAGTATCACGAGTAAAAATTACTTCCTCTTTATTAGTAAGAGCTTCGTTTATCTTTTTTACAACATTAGGTACAATAGCTTGTGCTTCTGGACTACCAAGACTTCCAGTAACAAAGTCATTTTGCATATCAATTACAAACAAATATTTCATGATTTATAAACCTCTTCAATTTCATCATAAAAATATTGGAAACTATTAATTGTAGATTGTAAAGATTTCAGTAAGCAATATAAAGCATAAGATTGAATTTCTTCAATATTATCATTAGTTGAAAAGAAAGAAG
>JAFSVH010000051.1 GCA_017450215.1 Bacilli bacterium
ATAAAGTTTCTTGAAAAATATGCTTTAAAAAATTATGGATTATTACCTAATCAAGAAAACTTTATGCAAATAGTACAAGCACCAGAAGTAGGAGGATTTAATCTACTTTGGGCTGATAGGCTTAGGAAATCAATCGCTAAACTTTTTGGCGCTCTATTTATTTAGAGAAAAATGGGGCAAAATCGGTGAAAGCTAAGGATGGTTATTTACTAAATAGAAAGGAGTAGTAAATGCCAAGAAAAATTATTCAAAATGATGAAAATAAAGAATTAGCAAAAGCAATAATTCTTAAAATATTAGATAATAAAACTTATATTGATATTGCAAATGAATTAGGTTATAATAAAAATTATATTTATGAACTTGTTAAAACTTATAAGCCTATTTTTGGTATTAATGGAGTTTTGACAAAATATCATGGTTTAAAATTAACAGGAGAGTTGAATAAAATCATAGAAGATTATAAACAAGGTAAATCTACAGAAGAATTAGCAAGAGAGTACAATGTAACTGACCATACAATTGCTTCTTGGTTAAGAAAAGAAGGAATTATTATTCGAGATTTTGGGAAAATGTCTCGTATTAATCAAAATGTTTTTGATGAAATTACTACAGAAATTCAAGCATACACTTTAGGATTAATTACAGCAGATGGTTCTATTTCTCGAAAAGGTAATACAATAACAATTTGTTTGACTAAAGATGATGATTATATTTTACATTTAATTAATGAAAATCTTTTAGATGGATTGGGAACAATATTTATAAGTCATAAAGAAGATACTAGACCTCGTTCTGTTTTATCTTTTAATGGCAAACATATAAAAGAAACACTAAGTAAATATGGCATAATTCCTGATAAAAGCCATATTATCACTCAATTATCTAAAGCTATTCCTGAGAATTTATATCATCATTATATTAGAGGGTTATTTGATGGCGATGGAGTATGTTCATATTATACTTCACATAAAAAGCAAAAATTGCGTATAGGTTATTGTGCATATAAAAAGGAATTTGTAAAAGATTTTGTAGATTTTTTGCATAAAAAACTTAATCTTCCTGTTAATAAGTTATTTAATACTGGTGGATGTTGGCAATGTTCATGGGGAGCTAATCATGATATTAAAACATTTTATGATTATATATATCACGATTCAACTATTTATTTAGGTAGAAAATATAAGAAAATTACACAATATTTAAAAAATAACAATCTAAGCTAATACCGAGGTAAATTAAAAATTTAAAAGTTTTTAATCACCGTAACGCATAGAGGATGAACCTACTTAGTAGAATATAATTCCTCCACGAGTGTCCTATAATGAAAAAAATGTATGCTAACCTTATGAGAAATCATAAGAACTAAAGGACAAAAAGCCTTTAGGGTAATAATGTGAAAAAAAATCCTAAGCAGTTTGTAGAATTACAAGAAGAATATTATAATAATATGAAAGAAAAAAATCTTTCAGAAAAGTTATGCCATTATACATGGGATATCTTGATAAGTATGAATAAAGGATATGGCTTTAATACAGCACATACATTAGGATATTCAATTGTAGGCTTACAAGAAGCAAATTTAGCATATCATTATCCAATTGTATATTGGAATTGTGCTAATTTGATTTCTGATTCAGGTGGTGAAGATAGTACTGTTCGATATGGCAAGATAGCTGCTGCTATTGGTAAAATGCGTAAGGAAGGGATTAAAGTAGTTCTTCCTGATATCAACAGAACACGTTTCGGTTTTAGACCTGATGCAAAGAATAATGAAATTATTTATGGTTTAAAGGCGATTTCTGGCATTGGAGCATCTATTGCTAATGCTATTGTAGATAATCAATCTTATACTTCATTCCAAGATTTTTATGATAAGATG
>JAFSVH010000052.1 GCA_017450215.1 Bacilli bacterium
ATAATTATTATAATTATTATTATATATGCACAGTTTTCTCTAAAACTGTGCTTTTTTGTAGTTAGATCCTTTTAAATATGATATAATGTTTTTAGTGTTTTGAAGGTTGGTAAAATGAAAAAAAGAATTTGTATTATTATTTTGTTATTTTTATCTTTATTTCTAGTATCTTGTGCTAAGAAGATTAATAATACTCATTTTAGTAAAGAAACATTAGAATCTTTTTCATTAGGTGAAGATTTCCCAAAAATAGAAAAAGAACCTACAAGCTTGATGAGTGAAACTAATTATTTTGTCTTTTTAACAGAAGAAGAATATGAAGAATATTCTATGGAAGTATATGAATATCTATATTTAAATTATTATTATGTTGGTACATATTATGCTAATGGATTGGTTGCTGAAATGTTTCCAAGATATGAATATAAAAAATTAAATAAAGTATATGATTTTAAAGCAAGTAATCATGAATTTATTTATTCAACAAATAATACAGAATATGAAGGAGGAGAATTAATAACTCCTTGTTATATGATTAATATTGAAAGAGTAGAAGAAACTAAATTTAATTTATTTTCTAAATCAAAATACAATACAATCATTAGATTAACTACTCAATATGTTTATTATCCATATGAATAGATAAAAAGCGTATGATTTGTCATAAATTAAAAAAAGAGTATAATATAAAATATATAAAAAAAAGATAATTGAAGGGGATATAAAAATTATGAAAATAGATATTATTTCTGGATTTTTAGGAGCTGGTAAAACTACTTTTATTAGAAGATTATTAGAATCTAAATTGAAAGATGAAAAAGTTGTGTTAATTGAAAATGAATATGGTGAAGTATCAGTTGACACTGACATTTTACAAGATACAAAGATTGAAATTACTGAATTATCACAAGGATGTATTTGCTGTTCTTTAGTCGGTGATTTCTCTAAAGCATTAAGTGAATTGATTGATAAATACTCACCTGATAGAGTTATTATTGAACCATCTGGTGTTGGTAAATTATCTGATATTGTGAAAGCTGTTGCATCTGTTGGATTAGATGAAAACATCAATTCATTAGTTTGCATGGTAGATGCAAAGAAAGCAAAGATGTATGAAAAGAATTTTGGTGAATTCTTTGTTGACCAAATTAGAAATGCTCATACAGTAATCTTATCTAGAAGTGATATTGCAACTTCAGAAAAGATTAATGAAGCTATTGAAATTGTTAGAAAACATAATGAGAATGCTATTATTGTTTCAACACCTACTAATGACTTAAGTGATGAAGAATTATTAAAAGCTTATGAAGGCTTTGATGTAAAATTATTTGGTGATTTAGACGATGATGATGAATGTGATGATCCAAATTGTGAATGTCATCACCACCATCACCACCATGATGAGCATGAAGAATGTTGTCATCACCATCACCACCACGATGATGAAGACGATGATGAAGAAGAATGTCATCATGATCATGAACATCATCACCACCATCACCACCATGCAGATGAAGTATTCACTTCAGTTGGTATTGAAACAGCTAAGAAATTTAATATTGATGAATTTAAAGCAACTTTAGAGAAAATTGCTAATGGCGATTATGGAATGATAGTTCGTTCTAAAGGTATTATTCAAGGTGTTGATAATAAATGGTATTTATTTAATTTAACACCTGAAGAAGTAGAAATAAAAGAAACAACAGCCATCCCAATGGGTAAGATTGTAGTAATTGGGTCTAAGATAGAGGAAGAAGAAATAAAGAAATTATTCTAATTTTAGGAGGTGTCTTTAATGGATAAAATACCTATTTTTGTTGTCAATGGATTTATTGAAAGTGGAAAGACAACATTCATTAAAGAAGTAATTGAAAATGATGATGCATTTAGACGTTCATTAGTTACAATCATCTTAACTGAAGAAGGAGAAGTTGAATATGAAGAAGAATGGCTAGCTAGTCATGGTGTTAGTTTAGCTAAAATAGAAGAAGATGAAGAATTAAATGCGAAAAAAATAGAAGAGATTGATAAGGTTTATAATGCTGAAGTGTATGTATTAGAATTAAATTCTTTCTTCAACAATGAAAAAATAGAAATACCTGAATATATGACTTTTCTTCAACAAATTACTATTGTTGATGCAGCAACTTTTAGGGTTATGTTTAACAACATGAGAAAAGTCTTCTCATCAATTTTTAAATTTTCAGATTTTGTTATTTTCAATCGTTGTGATGGTATTAATGAACTTGCTTCATTTAGAAGACAAGTCAGAGCAATAAATCAACAATCTCAAATTGTATTTGAAGCAAAAGATGGATCACTTACAACTAAATTAGATGAAGATTTACCTTATGATATAAATTCTAATAATATTTATATTGAAGATGATGTTTATCCAATATGGTATACTGAAGTATATGATAAATATGAGAAATACTTTCACAAAACAATTAGATTAAGAGCTTTTGTTAGTGGTATTATTGATAGACAAACTTTTATTATTGGTCGTAATGTAATGGTATGTTGTGCAAATGATGTTCAGATGTTAGGCTATGAAGTTATTAATGATACTAAGGTGAAAGTAAAAGAAGGTAATAATCTATATATGGAATGTGAAGTAACATATGAATATTCTAAGATTGATAAAGAGAATACAGTTATATTACATGCAAAGAAGATTAATATTATTCCAGATAATTTGAAAGAAGTAATTGGAATGTAAACAAATATTTGTAAACAAAAATTTGTAAACAAAAATTTGTTTATAAAAAAAGGTTATGATTAATGATAAATCATAACCTTTTTAATGTGTGCCGGGCATGGCACTAATCTTACTGGTGAAAGTCCAGTCACGGGTATTTACCGCCAAGTGTAGCGAACCTCAAGCTGTTAGGAGTAATCCTATGGGTGAAGGAAGAGGTGTAGCAAAATCCTTGAGC
>JAFSVH010000053.1 GCA_017450215.1 Bacilli bacterium
AATAACGTGAAGGTATAGGTAGTCTATTAGTTATTGCTCTATATGTATCTTCACTAATATACACACCATAATAATCTATGTCTTCACATTTCTTTATACCTAAATCTATATAAAAATCGCTTTTTTTTGCAACGAAATTTCTAATATCTACACCTGGATAATATCCTTCGTTTACCAAATTGTTTTCTTCTAATAAATCATCTACTTCATCGACAGTATTACACTTATAATATGCATATATATCAAAAACATTTTCACACATAGGATGATAAGGATAGCTAAAATTTGGACTAGCTTTATCAGGATTATTATCTAATAATTTTTCAATAAAATCTATATCACTTTGCCTAGTACAAGAAGATAGACTAATAGAAACAATTATTAATAATACTAATATAATTATTTTTTTAATCTTTTTCATGAAATTCCTCCAAAGTATAATTTCAAAAAAGAAAACTCAATCATGCTCAGCATCATTATATCATCACATGAAAGCATTTTCAAGCATTAGCTTGCTTTTTTTCTTTTCTATATATATACATATAATACAATCTACCCCTGCAAAATGTCACAAAAAAAATTATTTTTTTTATTTTTTTTACAATCTATCTTTCAAGAATTATTTTCATTACCAACTAGATTCATGATAGAGCCAAAACAAAAAGCTGTAATCACCTTAGATTTACAGCTTTTAAAACAAAACATAGAAATCATCATAATAAATATTAACTGATTAATTTCTATATTAATTATCTTGTATCTCATCTTCTTCACTCATTTCTTTCTTTTGCTCTTGAATGAATGAAGCCATTCTATCTCTTAAACTCTTGAAGCCAATTGTGTATTTTGGAATATCTCCTTTAACACCTCTTACTTTGTTTAGAGCTTTAAAACTTAATTTTAATTTCTTTTGTTCTTCATCAACTTCAATTACTTTAAGTCTTACTTTTTCACCTATTTTTGTATATTCATGAATATCTTTTACATAGCCATCTGATAATTCAGAAATATGAATTAAACCAATATAATCATCAACACTGACAAAAGCGCCATATGAAACAATATTGGTAATTATTCCATAAACAATATCACCATTTTTCATCTTCATATTCCATCCATTCTCTATTTATTAGCGCTTTGCGTAGATGCTTGTTTTTCTTTCTTCATTTCTTCAAGCATCTCTTCAGGTGCAAGATCAACTCCAATTACACCTGGAACTTCTTCTAATAATAAAGCTTCAATTCCATCTTTCATTGTTTGATCTATACTTTCGCACCCAACACAAGCTCCTAGCATGTTAACATAAACAATTCCATCTTTAAAGGTAACATATTCAATATCACCACCATCACGAACCAAATATGGTCGTAATTTTTCTATTAGCATTTTACATCTATATACAATTTCTTCTTCCGTTAAAACTATCATAATCCACAATTCCTTTTTATATTTAGATTATCTTTTTTTAGATTATACACTGATAAAAAAATCATTTCAACTTTTATGCCTTATAAATCATTACCATCATATTCTTTCAAAGCTCTAACTTCACCTTTAAAGTTATCTCTAGATGTCTTTTTGAATACAACCTTCATTAATCTTACAATCCAAAAAATAGGAAGTAAGAATGGTAAATATCTTAAAACTGGATAAATATTTTTCATCTTTCTATATGGAATAAAGATACGATTAAAAATATATTTAATTTTACTTCCACCATTTCTATCAATTGCATTATTAACACTATGTCTCAAAATACCATAAGTACCACTTTCCATCATATATAATACATTCATATAATCATAGTCATTATAATCACAATTATCATAAAAGATAGGTTTTAATATTTCATTGACCTTAGCTTCAAATTTATCAAGTTTCTCTGCTTTCAATATTTTATTCACATAATCACGATCAAAATTATCTTTATTACAAATATATTTATCAATCAAGTATTTATCAATAAAGCTTCTAATTCCTGCTCCACCTCTTTCAAAATGCTTATAAAAATGAGCAAGGAAATAACAATAAAAATCTTCATCTTTCATTTTATATTCATTATCACTGACTTTGATTAATCTTGACCATACTGTATTAAAATATTTGGAAAAATTAAAATCTTCATCAAATAATTTTCTATGCATTTCAAAATTATAGAAAGGTGTTTTATGATAAGAATCATGAACACCATGAAGTGCAACTACTTCATATTGATATTTCACAAAAATATTCTTAACCTTCTCCCAATCATCTTTTCGCATTAAAATATCATTATCTGCAAATTCTCTCATTCCCATCTTAGGATATAAATCATTAATGACAATACCTTTTAAATAACAATAATCAATATTATGTTTTTCAAAATCTTGAATAATCTTTTTTCTTTCATTTTGGAAAAGAAGACTCTTTCTAAGATTCGCATTATATCCCATTTGGAATTCATCATAAATATCTTTAGGGCAACTATCTTTATCAATAAATGCTCCAACAGTAGCAACTATTGTATGTCTCTTTGCAAGATTAAGTAAGTATTTATAATTTACTTCATTTTTATTTTCATTAATGAATTCAATTGCTTTTTCACTGTCAACATTTAATGCTAGCTTTATTAATGCATATAGAAATTTCCATTCTAAGCGAAGAGCAGGATATATTTTCTTTCTTGTTTTATAATCACTATAACGGATTACATTAACATATTCTTGATACTCACTACTTTCACAATCAACATATCTTTTCTTTTTAAAATATCCAACCATCTTCCCGATGACTTCACTCTTTTTCACATGTTCTAGGTTGTTATTATTATCACCTACAATATCATAATATTTATCATGAACACCAATGACACGATGTAAAGTATATGAATCAGATAAATTATGATATAAAGCACAGTCATATATATTTAATAATTCACCCTTAGTAAGTGGAACAACCTTTACTGTATCCTCCCCTTCAACAAGCAGTGGAAGCATACTAATTCCTTTGATCGGATAAATCAAAAAGCCTTGCTCTTCCAATATTTGATGTAATTTTTGTGTGCCTTTTGTTTTTAATTTTTTCATTATTCAAACAAACCTGCTTCTTTTATTTTCTCTATTGTAAATTTCACAGCTTCTTTTGCTTGATCAATACTACATTCGTATTCACTAATTAATCTAGCCACAGCTTCTTCTTCGCTAATATCTTCATAAAATAAATTAGCAATAAAAGCAGCTGTCTCATTAAGCTTTACCATTCCTTTAAATTTACCACTAGCATCTGCCATAATAGCTTCATCATTATTAGGTGCGATAATCACTTCTTCTCTTAATTTCATATTAACTTCCTTTTTATTAATTTTTATTATCAATAATTTTTCTGCTTGCTTCAGTTGCTTCAATTCTATTAGTTGCCTTTAATAAATAGCAATGAATAGAATGAGCCATCTTACTTAACAAATTAATAATTAACTTCATTTCATCTTTTCCAGTTGGTTTATGAACTTGCGAAAAAATAAAATTAAAGGCTACACTTTCTATCATCTTATCAACTGAATCTACTTCACCACGATTTAGCACAAAGATTGCTTTTAATGGATAACAAACATTATTATCTAATCCATGCTTTCCATTCCAAGGTGTACCATAAACCATAAATTCATCATTTTCATAACGAATTAACGGCTTATCATCATTGATACAAACGAACCTTTCTTTATATACTTCACTCAAAAATCTCGCATGCGTGCTTTTTCCTGTTCCTGATGGAGCAGTAATAATATAAGCTTTACCATCAATCATAAATGACGAAGAATGAAATAAAAATACATTTTCAAAAATGGAAAAAGCTAAAAACTTACGATATACAGCTAAAGTTTCTAAATAATATAAAGGAAAATCAATATATTCTTGTCCCTTACTTTTCTCATTTTCTCGTTTTATATCATCTTCTGTAATATTAATTACATATTTCACATCTTCATTATTGCTTATTTTATATTTAGCACACATTTTATGAATATATTCATATAAAGAATTAATTTCTACTTTTATATTTGCAAATTCATAAATACCTTTATACATATCATCTATCCTTAATATTAATTGGTCTAATACCTAATTTTATACATTCAATAATACCACGCTCTAATAGATTATGATTCAATCTAAATGGATCATGGGCATCACAACCAAAAATAACTTTCCCACCCTTTTTTACTACAATATCAAAGAATTCAATTCTTGGATACGTATAATCAAAAGAATCATTATATTTATTATAATATTTACCTCTAGTAATGCCATTTAAATTAAATTCAATTAAACAATCATTTCTAACACAAGCATCAACAATTAATTCCATTGCTTTATATGCTTCTTCATCTAATTCTCTCATAATTCCATTTTTAGATACATAATTAGATAAAAAGATATCAGGATGCGCAATAATCTTGAATAATTTACTATCTAATGCCTTTTCAACATCCTTAGCATAATACATTACATTGCTATAATCTAATTTACTATAATATAATCTACCACTATCATTGAATGGATCTTTAATCCAATGTTCACCTAAAATTAAATAATCAACATAATCAAGTAAATTCTGATAATAATCATCATGACCTGGAACATATTCCATTTCTAGTCCCTTTTCAAGAATCAATTCATCTTTAAACTCTTCTTTTGATTTTTCAAAATCAGGTAAATATTCATTCTTTAATACTTCAAAATCCATTCTTGATTCATCATAACCATCACCTAAATTATAAAATGAATTAGGAAGTGGACCATGATCACTAAAGCCTAAAATCTTAATATCAGTGTTTACTGCTACATCACAATAATCTTTAGTCATTCCTCTTGCGTGATGACATAATTTTGTATGAGTATGTAAATTAGATATTAATTTATATTCATTATAACCTGGGAGTAGCTTTTTTAGGTTTATAATCTACAATGAATTTTAATCCACCATTATCTAATTCTTCAAATTTATAATCATAGAAATAAAGACCTTTATCATTTTGTACAAAATCATAAACACTTAAATCTTTTAAGCTTTCTTTTACTTCATTAATAACTTTAGTTTTATTAATTAATGTTGGAATTGTAAAGCAATCAATCATAGTCATAGGACTTAAAATTACCTTCTTAGTAGCTTTATTTGTTACTTCTTTTACATAATGAAGATTAATAATTCTACCATCAAGCTTACCAGTCTTTTCTCCAACTACAAATTCAAAATGATGATTCAAATCATAATTCCAATATTCATCACATAATTTATCAATAAATTCTTCATGTAAATCACAAGGTTTACCAACTTGATAATGGAACAAGCCACCATTAATAATATAAACAAAGCCTAATTTTTGACTAGGATTAAAAAGCAAGAAACTCTTTACACCATAAGCATCACCAAAATGACCATATAATCTTCTTGGGCTTATATCATTAGTTTCAAAATCCATACACTTGAATTGTAAGCCTTTAGCTGTATAATCACCATCACCTACACCAATCCAAGTGATTTCAAGCATTCTATCCATTGTTTCTTTCTTTAATATTCTAACACCATCAAGTTCTCCACCATTCATAAACATCATCATTAATTTAGCTAAATGCTTAGCACTAATAAATAATCCACCTGCAGGACCAACATAATTATTGCCTAAGCCTCTATCTTTAATGTATCGTTCAACAAAGTCTTCTTTTGTTCTTGTTATGAATAATTTACCACCTCTATTAACATATAAAGTAGCAACATCAGGATTCACAATATCTCTAACATCAAATGATGCATCTAAACCTAAAGGAAGGAGCACATTATCTCTAACATATTTAGTGAATTTAATTCCTGTTACTTTTTCAATAATACATGCTTGGATTCCGCATCCTAAATTAGCATATTCATAATGAGTACCTGGTTCATATTCACTAAATGTTTCACTAACCCATCTCTTACCATTAGGATTTAAAAATTCATATAATGGTGTTATTTCATCTTCACAAATAATCTTATTATAGCCAGAATCATAATTAGAATTAACACCTTCTTCATATCCATCAGTAATACTAGAAGTTTGAGTCATAATCATCTTTAAATCAATAATTTTATCAGGATATCTAGGATTTCTTACTTCAAAACCTAAATATTTGCTAATATCTTCATCTAAATCAATCATTCCCTTTTCCACAAGCGTCATAGTAGCAGTTGCAACGACAAGCTTAGAAACTGAAGCAATACGATATACTGTATCAATATTAGCTTTTGTCTCTTTTTCTCTTGATGAATAACCATATGTAAGTTCATTTGCTATTTTACCATCACGTACAATAACACAGCTTGCTCCCATTGAACCATATTTTTCATTAAGCTCTAAATAATACTTTTCAATATCAAAATTATCAAAAATTGCCATAATTATTCTCCATTCTTTTAATTTATCTTTATTTAATATCATTATACAATAATTATCTAAATATTAAAAGTGAAAACAACCATAAAAAAATGACCGAATTAAATCGGTCATTTTTAGATGTATATTAGTCATCAAATTCAATGTTATGGAATACATCTTGAACATCATCACAATCATCTAACATTTCCATTAATCTGTCATATTTTTGTTGATCATGTTCACCTTCAAGTTTAACATAAGTAGTAGGTACCCATGTAGTATGATCTTCTAAATATTCTTTTCCAGGATAGTTTTCATCTAAAACTTCCTTAATATGACTATATTCACTTACAGGAGCAAAAATAGTAATAATGCCATCTTCTTTTTGAATATCAGTAACATCACAATCACTACCTAATAATAATTCAAACATTTCTTCATCGTTATCACCTTCATAGCTGATAACAGTTTGGTTGTTATACATATGAACAACACAACCAGGAGCACCAAGGTTTCCACCAACTTTTGAAAATGCAGTTCTAATAGCTGTTAATGTACGATTATGATTGTCTGTTAAGCAATCAATAATCCACATTGAATTGTTTGGTCCAAATGCTTCATAACGTTCAGGTGTATAAGATTCACCAACACCACCTTTAGCTTTATCAATTGCTCTCTTAATAACATCAGCAGATACTTGTTCTTTCTTTGCTTTTTCAATTTCCTTCTTTAAATTTTGGTTTAAAGCTGGATCAGGAACTCCGGATTTAGCAGCAACATATATTGCGCGTCCCCACTTTGCATTTAATTTTGATTTTGCTGCAGCTGTTTTAGCCATTGATGCAGCACGTACTTCATGCGCTCTTCCCATAATTTTCTTCCTTTCCAAAGCAATTTTTTTAATAAGATTTTATTTTTTTTAGTTTAAATTGAAATATTAAACCATTATTACTTTAAGATTATAGCACGATAAAACTTTTTTGTAAATAAAAAAACAAGTCATATACAAAAATCAATCAAAATTATTTTTAAATAACCTTAAAATAACAATTATTTTATGTAAAATAATCATTCAATTACATAAAATCATATGGTGAAATATCATCATTTTCATCAATAATCATGTCTGTTTCAAAACCATATAGATTTTCATCTAATTTTAAATATTTTCTACTTTCACCACTATTATTCACTAAATCAACTAGCTTCTCTTTCAGCAAAGTTCTTCTCTTATCTTCAATAGCCGTAACACCTTTACAGATAGAGGCAAAATTACCTAACATTATTAATTTCTCTTTAGCTCTTGTTACTGCTGTGTAAATAAGCTTACGCTTAAGCATTATATAATATTTAAATGAAAATGGAACAATAGCAATTTTAAATTCGCTTCCTTGTGATTTATGAATTGAAATAGCATAAGCTAATCTTATTTCATTTAATTCATCCATTTCATAACTAACTTCACCAACATCATATTTAACAGTTAATCCATCAATTTTATTAGTTTTATAATTAACATCAATAGATGTAATATAACCAATATCTCCATTCATTATTCCTTTATCAGCTCTATTGATTAATTGAATTACTTTATCATTTATTCTAAATCTAGCTCCACCAATTTTAAGCTCATTTACTTTTTTAATCTCACCATTTTCACTAATATAATCGCTATTGATGTCATGATTATTGTTTAAAGGGTTGAATTCATCTTGAAACACTTGATTTATTGCATTAATACCAACACTAACATTGTACATTGGTACTAATATTTGAATATCTTCAATTAAATCATAACCTAAATCAATAAACTTTTTAGCTTCATAAACCATCAAACCAATAAGGCTCTCATCAAGGCATTTAATGAATCTTCTATCTTCATAATCCTCTAATATATCACTTGGAATTCTACCTTCATCAATATTATGAGCAAGCTCTATAATATTTGACCCATTAGCTTGACGATGAATATGTGTAAGCTTAATAGTGCAAATCTCTTTTGATAAAATTAAATCATTCAAAATATCACCAGGACCAATAGCAGGAAGCTGGTCAGCATCACCAACAAGAATTAATTTAGTATCATTATTTACTGCTTTAAATAATTGATAAGCAAGTGATGTATCAACCATACTAAATTCATCAATTATCAATAATTTAGCATCGATAATTCCAGTTGTAAATTCAAAGCCAGTATAACCTAATAATTTGTGGATTGTAGTAGCTTCATGATTTGTCACTTCTTTTAATCTTTTAGCAGCTCGTCCAGTTGGAGCAGCTAACTTTATATTTTCATTGATTGCAGTTTGACTATTTAATTTAAACAAATTTGTATAAACATCAATAATGCCTTTAATAACAGTGCTCTTACCAGTTCCAGGACCACCAGTTAAAATCATTACAGGCTCTAAAATGGCTTTTTTAATTGCTTCTCTTTGCTTATCATTATAAATAATCTTATTCTTTCTTTCTACATTTTTAATTGTATCATTAATTCTATCTTCATCAATTTCAGTTCCCTTATTAGATAAAAAAGAATACATCTTCCTTGCAATGCAATTTTCTTCAAAATAAACCTTCACCTCATAAACATTATGTGCTTCATCAACAATAATCCTTTTAGCTTCGGTTAATTCATTAATAAAAGTAACATAATTGTCTTTATTCAAAACATTGCTTCCTTCGTTTCTTAAAAACTTTAAGCATTCAATATATAAATCATTTAAATGCATATAAGTATTACCACTATCATAAATTACCTGATTCAAAACAAAGATAATTAATGCTTTTAATCTTAGAGCGCTTCCCTTATCAATTCCTACTTTTCTTGCAATATCATCAGCTCTTAAAAAACCAATTCCCCTGATATGGTCTATTAAACTATAAGGATTTTCTTTAACAACCTCTACCGCTTTAGATTTATATTCTTTAATTAAAACATTAGCGAGCTTTAAGCTAAGCCCATAGCCTAATAAAGTAGCAAGTAATTTTTGCTCATAGGAATAATGAGATAAGGAGTCATAAATTACATCTTTTTGTTTCTGCTTTAATCCTTTAACTCGGTCTAAACAGCTTTTATCTTGACTAATAAGTTCAAGTGTATTTTTACCTAATTCATCATAAATCTTTTTAGCTGTTACTTCACCGATACCTGGAAATTCATCACTAGAAAGATAAGCAATAATCCCACTTTCAGATTGCAATCCTTCATTATAACTACAATCACCTTTAAATTGACGTCCATATTTGCTTTCAACAAATTCCCCTTTAAAAGTGAAGACTTCATCAATAAAAGGTACTTTTGTAAATGAGGAAACGACAGTTATTTCATTACCAAATACTTCATCTTCTATTAATTTGTAACTATCTTGATCAACTTTTAATCTTATTACACCATAACCATTATCACTATTGTAATAAGTTACTCTCACAACTTTCCCTTTTATTTCAATCATTAAAAACTCCTAATATAATCTCTTTTCATCATTCATAAAGACTTCATTGATTGTTGAACCGGCGATTAAGACATCACCATCATAGAGTACACATGCTTGACCAGGTGTAACTGCTCTAGCTAAGCTAGGATAGCTTACTTCAAGTTCATCTTCACCAATTTTCTTTACAAATACTTCAATATCTTTTTGTCTATATCTAAATTTAGCACTACATTTAACTGTTTCACCTTTATTTAATCTTTCAATAAAATCTTCTTCAATTAAATTAAGTCTATTAACAATTGTACGATTAGAAAATAGATAATCTTGGTCATCACCTTGACCAACTAAAAGAACATTATCTTTTGCAATTTTTCCTATTACGAACCAAGCTTCCCCTGGTCCTCCAATGCCCAAACCATGACGTTGACCGATTGTATAAAACATGATTCCATCATGTTTACCAACAACTTTACCATCTAGTGTCTTCATATCACCTGGTTTTGCTAATATATAATTCTTCAAAAATTCTTTAAAGTTTCTCTCTCCAATAAAGCAAACTCCTGTTGAATCTTTCTTCTTTGCTACATTGATATTATTATCAATTGCTATCTTTCTCACCTCTGGTTTTTCAAGTTCACCAATTGGGAATAAACATTTAGAAAACTGTTCTTTCTTTAAATTAGATAAGAAATAAGATTGATCTTTATTATTATCTTTTCCTTTTAATAAATGATAAGATTCTTTTCCATCTTTAATAGTCTTTTCACATCTAGCATAATGTCCCATTGCTATATAATCAGCTCCCATTTCAAATGCTTTCTTTAAGAAGCATTTGAATTTGATTTCTGAATTACATAAGATATCAGGATTAGGTGTTCGATTATTCTTATATTCATCTAAAAAATAAGAAAAAACATTATTCCAATATTCATCAATGAAATCCACTCTATTTAACTTTATTCCAAGTTCTTTTGCAGTTTCTACAGCATCCATATAGTCTTTTTCTTGAGGGCATATATCACTAAAGTCATTAGGATTACCTAATACATCATTATTAATGAATGAATCCCAATTTCTCATGAACATCCCTTCAACATCATAACCTTGTCTCTTTAATAAAAGAGCACATACTGCAGAATCAACACCACCAGATAAACCTAATATTACTTTCTTTTTAGTTTTATTCTCATCCATAATTCACCTACTTCGCTTTAAGTTCATAGATAATATCTCTTAAACTCATTGCTTCCTCAAAATTAAGCTCTTTACTAGCAGCATACATTCTCTTCTCTAAACTAGCAATAACTTTATCACGTTCAAGCTTTGTCATCTTGTCGACTTTTGTTAAATCTAGAGCAGATTCTTCTCTTACAATTTCTATAGCCTTTGGTCCATCTTTAATATCTTTCACAATTGTCATTGGTTCAACATTGTGGACAATATTATACTCTTCTTGAATTGCTCTTCTTCTAAATGTTTCAACAACGGCATTTTCAATAGATTTTGTTACATTATCAGCATACATTATAACTTTACCATTCTTGTTTCTTGCAGCACGTCCAATGATTTGAATTAAAGAAGTTTCACTTCTTAAGAAACCTTCTTTATCAGCATCTAGAATCGCAATCAATGATACTTCTGGAATATCTAAACCTTCTCTTAATAGATTTATACCAACTAAACAATCATAAGTCCCTTTTCTTAAATCATTAATAATTACGGTTCTTTCTAATGATTTAATTTCAGAGTGAAGATAAGCAACTTTAATATCTAAATTCTCTAAATATTTAGTTAATTCTTCACTCATCTTTATAGTTAAAGCCATAACTAATACACGTTCTTTTTTCTTAATACGAGTATATATTTCTTTAACTAAATCTTCAATTTGACCTTCAATCTTTCTAATTTCCACAACAGGATCAAGTAAATATGTCGGTCTAATTATTTGTTCTACAATATCTTGAGATAAATTTCTTTCATATTCAGCAGGAGTTGCACTTACAAACAGCACTTGATCCATTTTATTTTCGAATTCTTTAAAATTAAGTGGTCTATTATCAAGTGCAGATGGTAATCTAAATCCGTATTCAACAAGACTCATTTTTCTCGATCTATCACCATTATACATTCCTCTAACCTGAGGAATAGTAACATGACTTTCGTCAACAATTAATAAAAAATCATTTCTAAAGAAATCCATCAATGTGTAAGGTGTTTCACCTTCATCCCTTAAAGATAAATGTCTTGAATAATTCTCAATACCGCTACACATTCCAATTTCTTCTAGCATCTCTATATCATATTTAGTTCTTTGCTCTATTCTTTCTTTTTCTAAGAATTTACCTTCCTTATCAAAGAATTTAATTCTTTCTTCAAGTTCTGCTTTAATCCTTTCTATTGCTATCTTCATCTTTTCTTCATCAACAGCAAACAAAGTAGCTGGATAAATAACACAAGATTCTACACTTCCTTTAACTTTTGATGTTATAGCATCAATTATCTTAATGTGTTCTAATTCATCATCAAAGAATTCAAGTCTAATTCCTTCTTCTTTTTCACCTTTTAAAATAATATCAACAGTATCTCCTCTAACTCTGAAAGTTCCACGAGCAAATTCAAAATCATTTCTTTCATATTGAAGAGTAATTAATTTTTCTAGTAAAGTCTTTCTTTTAATAACATCACCAACACGCAAAAAATAAATACTTTTCTCATAATCTTCAGGGTCACCTATACCATAAATACAAGAAACACTACTAACTACAATAACATCATCATGCGTAAGCAGTGATGAAACAGCACTATGTCTCATCTTATCAATATCATCATTAATACTTGAATCTTTTTCTATATATAAATCACGACTTGCAACATAGGCTTCAGGTTGATAATAATCATAATAAGAAATAAAATATTCAACTCTATTATTAGGGAAAAATGCTTTGAGTTCTGCATATAACTGACCAGCAAGTGTCTTATTATGGGCTAACACTAAGGTTTTTTTGCCTAAATTCTTAATAACATTTGCCATTGTGAAAGTCTTACCAGTTCCAGTTGCACCAAGTAAAGTTTGATATTTCATTCCATTTTTGAAATTTATAGTTAACTTTTCAATTGCTTCAGGTTGATCACCTGTCGGTTTAAATTTAGTCACTAAATCAAACATCTTTTCCCTCCTTTCAAAATATAATAATATCCATTTATGAATATTTATTTAAAAAAATTTATTTAAAAATATATATTTAAAAATATTTATTTATGATATTTATGATTATTAATAATTGTCATAGCACGATATAATTGTTCAAAAAGAATCATTCTCATCATTTGATGAGGAAATGTCATCTTCCCAAATGATAAATGATAATCAGCTCTTTTAATCACTTCATTATCAAGCCCACAACTGGACCCAATAATAAAAGTCATAATTTTAGATGAATATATATAATGATCTTTAATTAAATTAGCAAGCTCAACACTATCAATTTCTTTACCTTTAATTTCTAAGGTAACAACATAATCATCATTATCAATATTTGATAAAATTTCATCTTTTTCTTCTTTTAAATTCTTAACATTATCATTAGTATTAATTTCTTTTACTTCAATTAAATCTATATCACAAAAAGCTTTTAATCTCTTTTTGTATTCTTCAATCCCCAAATTAAAATAGTTTTCTTTAATCTTACCAACAACAATAATCTTTATTTTAATCATCGTTTTTCCCCTTTACATTAATAAAAGGTATACTTTCATGCTGCTTTGCAACATAGATTGTTGGAAGATAATCATTATCAATAGCATTAAGAACAGTATCAACAGCAAGCTCTTCTGTATTACACTCTTCAGATAAATGAGCAAGAATAACATTATCAATTTTTTTCTTTTTTAATAATTTATTCACTACTTCACCACACATTAAATTTGACATATGTCCAGTAACAGACAAAATCCTTTGCTTTAAAGTCCAATCTCTATCACTATTTTGAAGCATCTCAATATCATGATTGGCTTCAATAATGATGCTATCTGATTTTGCAAGTAATGAAAAATATGGAACAGGAATGAAACCAGTATCTGTAATATATGATAGACATTCTTTCTCATTTTTATCTTCATTACTAACAAAAACAAAACCAAAGCAATTAGCAGTATCATGAGATAATAATATTGGCATAAAAGCTATATTTTTAATTTTATATTTTTCATTAGCTTCAATATATTTCACATTTAATTTATCATATTTGCCATGATATCTATTAATTAATGCTTCAAAGCTTTTCTTATTAATGTATATTTTACATTTCAATTTCTTGCTAATTGATAGCAAACTAGAAATATGGTCACTATGCTCATGCGTAATTAAAAGCGCATCGATTTTTTCAAAATCAATTTCACTCCTTCTATTTATCTCTTTTAAATTAATTCCTGCATCAAGTAAAATACGAGTACCATTTGCTTCAATATAAGTCATATTTCCTTTTGATCCACTACCAATAATTTGAAATTTCATTATTCCCACCATTATATAAATATTATTATATTAGATTATACCATTTTTTCACAATAAAACCAAAAAAAAAGAGTATAAAAATGGTATCATTCCATTTATTATACTCTTGATATAATTATTGAATAATTATTTATTTTTTTTTATTTTATTATTTCTTCTAAATCTTTAGATGCAGTTCTTTGACCTTTTACAAATTTATCAACTTCTTTCTTTTGCTCTTTACCTAATGACTTCTTATCATTATCACTAGCAAGTTCACTGATTGTAACTTGTGGAAATGGAATACCAATACCATTCTCATCAAATAAAATCTTAAGTTCTCTATTCATTGCTCTTTGTACACCATATAAATCTTCTTCTTTACATTTTGCAACGAATAATAAATCAACACTTGATGCAGCTAGTGCATTTACACCTTTATAATATGGTCCTTCCACAATCTCAGGAATTTTAGCTTTAATGTTATCAAGATTCTTCATAATAACTTCTTCTGCTTCTGGAATTGGTTTACCATATTCAATTGAAATAGTTGCTCTTGCAAGAGATAATTCTTTTGTTTGGTTGATGATTGTTTGAATTTGACTATTATTTACAATCTTAATGTTTCCACCATAGTCAATAATCTTAGTTGTTCTAATACCAATTTCATCAACAGTTCCTCTCCAGTCATCAATAACAACAATATCACCAACTTCAAACTCACCTTCAAATACAATGAAGACACCAGCAATGATATCAGATATTAGACTTTGAGCACCAAGACCTATAACAAGACCTAAAATACCAGCACTAGCAAGTAATGTCTTTGTATCAACACCAAATGCACTTAATGCAAGTAGAATTGCCACAATAGCAATTAAATATTTAATAAAGCTTGTTAACAATTTAGTAATAGTTTTTCCCCGTTTATTATTAGAAAATAATTTAGATAAAATAAAACTAATTAACATATTTAACAAATATGCAATAGTAATTATCTCAATTGTCCTAATAACAGCAGGAATCTTACTATATATTAAGTCCAAAGTCGCAATTCCTGTTAAAGGTTGATTAAAAACTGATGCAACACCATAAATTTGTGTTGAGAGAACAATAGAACATACACTAATAGCGATGCCTATTATTAATATAATTAAACCCATAGTATTTATTTTTTTCTTTTCTTTCATTTTTTATCTCCTTATTCTATTCATTAATAAATCTTTGATCAACCACTATACTTCCTTTCGTTATTCCAAAGTAGTATTGTGCCTCAACATCTAAATCTGTTAATTCAAGATTATATTCATAATATTCACCAGCAGGATCAGATACAAATTGAACCGAATCATTAATATAATACTTCATATCATAATCATTACCATTAATAATTAATACTAAATTATCTATTGAATCATAATTTGAAAATACAATATTAACATTCACAATATCATTATCTATAGTCACATCAAATGACTCAATAACACTTAATGGTGATGTTTCCATAATTATCATAATTGATGTAAGAACTCTATCATTATACATCAATCTAACAACATAATCACTTTCAGTAGAAAAACCATCTAAATTAGCAATATAGCCTTTTCTAGTTTCTTCATCATCACAAAGTATATCAGTAATATAATCATTTAAAATAATCGAATTAAAAACACTATCATCACTACTTTGAACTATTTCAAGCTTCAAGTCTTCATAATCATAATATTCATTAAATATCAAATTAAAAATAATATTACCATCTAACCCACTACCTTCAAAGCTATATACTGTAGATTCAACATTATCCATATAAACAATAGCTTCATATAATGAAGTTACCCCATTAGTAATTGATAAAGTTACAGCTATATCTTTAGGAATTTCATTAATTGTTGCACTAAATGTCCAACCATCACTAATTTCTAAAACCTTATCTTCAAGTGTGATTGTTTCATGGTAATCATCGCCTAATAAATCAAGATAAAGTCCATCATCTTGTGAGAATGTGCTAAATATAGCAGTAATAGACAAATCACTATAAACTTCACCTTCAGTTACATATGTTTCCACATTCTCTATAACACTACTTAATTCACTAACAATAGTAATTGATGTACTCTTAATAATATCTCCACCAACTATTACATCATAATAAGCAGTAGCTCCAATAGTGAATCCTTCTTTTTCTTCGCTATAAACATAAATAACATTCTCATTAATATCATAATCAACACTAATGTTTTCATTGATTACATACACTTCATCAATTGATTCAGAATCATATACATGTAATTTTACTTCATCATTTGAATTATAATTATCAAATACCAATAATAATGATAACTTACCACCAACTCCTTCAAGAGTCATTTCACTAACAGAAGTTACATTAGCAGCCATATCTTCAATTGTGATTTCTCTTATTTCATTAATTCCATAATCACTAGATAAAGTAACACTATAAGTATAACCATATTCAACAGCATATTCCATATCAAGAACATTATCTGAAACATATGAATCAATTTCTAATGTAACATCAATATCTCCACCAACTATAGTTACTTTCAAATTATCTGAAATATCATAATCACTAAGTTCACCACTAATATATAGAATATTTAATTCTTTATTAACTTCAAAATAATCTACTGTTGTATGTACTGTTAAACCACTATCTTCTACTATCACATTTCTAACTTCATTAATTCCATAATCACTAGATAGAATTATTTTATAATTATATCCATATTCAGCTTCATAAATAATGCTTACAGCATTATCAGTTACATATTCATTAACACTATAAACAGTTTCTGTAACATCATTATATTCAACACTACATACTCTTGGTCTAAATCTAATAACTTGATTATCATTGTTATTTGGACTCATTACTCCACTTACTGTTTGTTTTATAACAGTAATAATCAAATTATCATCATAATTATATTCCTCAAATTCGGCTTCAATATAAATATTAGTTCCATCATTATAGCAATCAAAACTAGCTAAAGAAGTATGTTCTATTCCTTCTTCTTCTATAAACACTTCCTGTAATTGATTAATTCCATAATAACTTGTAATAGTTATTTCATAATACATGCCATAATCAACGCTAATTTCATAATTTAATGAATTACCATCAATATAATCATTAACTTCAATTGTCTTATTAAAATTACTACTATGAATCTTTAATAATATGCCATCATTATAATTATAATCATTAAATGAGGCATTAACAAAAATAACATTATCTTCATTATAACATTCGAAATATTCAATAGATGTATGAATTACTTCATTTTCAATTGTCTCAATATAATAAATAGTAGTAACACTAACTAATTGAATTATTATTTTTTCATAAATTTCTGTTTCAATTTCACCAAAGAAGTAAACTTCATCTGTTTCACTTTCATTTGCTTCGATAAATTCCTTAATATCATATTCCCGTTGTGATAAAACATTATCATGATAGCCAATAGATGATATTAAAATTTTTACATCTTCATAAGGATTGTATTTTTCAAAATATCCTGAGAAATAAATAATATTCCTATTATTATCAATATTGCTTTCAAAGAATACTTCACCTAAAGTAGTTTGAGAAACATTAATATATGGCGAATAATCTTTTGCATAAATAGTTTGATCCTTTGATTTAATCTTTACTGTATATCTTACATCAGTCTTAATATCATCAATAGTCACAATAGCTTTTACATTCTTATATCCATGATGTGGGATTTTATCTTCTTCATGCTCTACTTCATCAATAATCATATTTTCTTCATAATTATAATCTTCTGGAAAGATTAGATATTCATAAATATCTAATTCCTTAGAATCAAAATCATTAGAAATAGATAAAGTCAAATCTTCATCATAATAAACTTTCTCAAAATCAACTTCAACAGTTAATAATTCATCATTATTCCTAAAGAATATATTATTTACAACACTTTCAGGTAAAGCAAAAATAGAAACACCATATACAGCAGCTACAACTACAACTAAAGATGAAATTAATACTTTAGTTATTTTAGATGCCTTAATATGATTTCTATCCTTTTCCCCATATTCAGTATATTTTGTATTGTTATTACCACTATTGACTTTTTCTTCTTTAGCGGTTACAACTTCTTTTATATTATTAACTGAAATATTATTACTATTTAATTTTTCATTACGATAAGTGATGTTGTTAAACTCATTGAACAAGTTATCACCTCCAAAAATAATAAATATACCTTGTATTTATTATAATATATATTTCTTGTAAAGTAAAACATTACTATAAAAGCAATTAAAAAATCCTCTTCACACGAAGTGAAAAGGATTTATAACTGACTAATTAATTATTGATGCAATTAATTATTAATATAATTAATTAGTTTAATTTAGCAGCATCATAAGCTTCTTGTAATTCAGCTTTATCAGCATCACTTAATGCTTCAAACATAGTCTTAGCTAATGTTTGATATTTAGCAGTCATTTCTTCATCATAAAGATTTGCTAATAATGCATCATAGCCAAAGCCTTCAAGTAATGTTTTAGTGCGTTCTTTATCACCCTTATTGAAAGTTAAATAATTTCTATAGCTTTCAATATATTTACCTAAAACTTCTTTTGCAGAAACATCTCTACCAACTAATTTAATCTTAGCTGAATTTTCATAAGCCTTAAGTAATACAGCTAATTGATAATAATATGATCCAGTATATTCTGTATCAATATCAGAATACCAGTTAGTGATTTCTGTTTGAATTAAAGTATTATTCTTTAAATCATCAACATCAACCTTTAAATCTCCATTATCAGAAGAATTTAATGATAAGATATTAGTGTATGCATATAATGTAGTTTCAGTAAAGCTTACTACATTGCTTTCAGTAACTTCAAATAAATCAATCTTCTTCATAGCATTGATAATAGCAGTTTTAGCACTTTCAAGCTTAGAATCATTAGTTAATTGTTTTGCTTCAACATAATCAGCAACTAATTTTGCAACTGCTACATAATCGCTATCTGTAGAATATTTATTTTCATATTGATATAAAGCAACGTTTTCCTTTGAAGGAAGAACTACTTTATCATCTCCTGAAACATAAGCAGTTAGATTGTAACTCTTGTTAACATATAAATGGTAACCAAATGAAGTTTCAATAGCTGCATCATGAATTTCAACTTCTTCATATGTTCCATCATTTTCAATCATATCAGCTAAATGCTTATCCCACATTTCTCTAACACCTTTTTCGAATTCAGCAACCATAACACCTTGAGTTGTTGTTAAATCTTCGAATGTAAGTGATAGACCTAAAGATTTATAATAAGCAAGTTCAAATTCATCAGCATCATAAGATTGAGCATCATCTTTATAGATATAAGTATAATTGAACTTCTTGTTACCTTTTGCATTAACGATATTATCTTTAATATATTCACCAGTAGCAAAATCAACTGGATATTTATTGATACTACTATAAGCAGTATTTAATGCACTAAAGAATGCATATACATCTTCTTTATCTAAATCTTTTGCAAGAGAAAGAATTCTAGCATATAAATCTTTAGCAGCATTTACTTGTTCATCAGTCCATTCTGCTGGATCAACTGTCTTACCACTATCATCCTTAACACAGATTAACATATGATAACCAACAGCATTGATATATTTATTTAAAGTAGTAATATAATTTGCTTCAACTAATTCCCAATCAACATTTTGTACTTCAGCAATGTAAGCAGTATAATCAGAAACGATTTGTTGATAAATTAAATACATACCTAAATCATCATTACTAGAAATAGATACACCATAATATCTAGAGAAGAAATCTCTTAAGAAGTTCTTCCAACCATATGAAGCATCAAATCCATAAGAAGCATAACCACCAGATGCAAAACTATTCTTAATATTAGTAATAGTTCCATCATTGCCAGAAATTTCTTCCCATTTAGCTTTAGCATCTTCATTGTCTAAGATACAATCCTTTAATGGTTTACCGCTTAAATATTTTTCATAATCAACATATTTGTTGAATAATTCACCATCATTCTTAGCAGCATAGAAGAACATCCATTGATATTGATATTGCTCTAAAGCAACAGCAACACCATAACGATCACTAACAAGATTGAATAATTCATCAGCAGTAACTTCTAAACCTTCAACTTTTGCAACGATAGTCTTATTAGATTTCTTTGTCTTTGCATATTCTGATGTAGTATATGTAGATAGATAATCATCTTCTAATACTGTATCATAAATGATTAATCCTTTTTCAACTCTTAAAGCATCTAAAACTTCATTAATATATGATGTAGAAGTTGCAGCCTTTAATAATTCGGCTTTAATTTCTTCATTTGCCATATAAGCTTTCTTTGCTTCTTCAGTTGCATCATCCCATTGAACTTCATCTGTCTTGCCTAAAATCCAGAATACTTTAGGTTGACTTGATGTAACAGCATCACTATAGAACTTTCTAAAATCAGTGTTTTCAGCATCGAATTCATTGAACTTATTTCCACTTGCAGTAGTTAATAAGCTTAATGCTGTAACTTCAGCAGCAGCATAATAGAAATTAGATTCTTCACCTTTTGCGATTTCAGTAGCAGCAACTGGAAGAGCTTCAATAACTTTAGAACCATAATATTGATTATATAAGTTAATAATAGCTTGCTTAATTTCATCATCATTTAATACATATGCACCATATAAATCAGGTGATGCGCTGTTATTAAGTGTAGGATCATCAAAATATTCTTGTGCAAGATCTTTATAATAATCATTCTTAGTAATGATATCATAACCATCTTTGTCACTTGATTCAAATGCAGATTCTTCATTTTCACCTAAAACTTCTCTACCATAATGGAACCAGAATGCCTTAGAAGATTCAACACCTTCAGCATCTTTAATTTTTACTGTTTTTACAACTAATCCATTTTGTAATAAAGCAGTTTCAGCTTCAGATAATGAAGCGTAAGGAATAACAACTGCATAATAAGCATCTACATGTTCTTGATCCCATTTAGTGCTATATTTACTCTCAGCGATCGTTAATGAAGGTTCAGTTGGTTGTTCAACTTCTTCTGGTTTAACAGTTGTGATTCCTTCATTGTAATCAGCTAATGCAGCAACATATTCTTCATACTTAGCAAGGTTTTCTTTATATTCATCATAAGCTTTTAATTCATCAGCATACTTTTCAATAATCTTAGCATAAGCATAATTATATCTAGCAGCTTCTAAAACTCTTGCAGTATAGAAAGCAGTAGTATTAGCTAATTTTAATTGATATTCTTCGCCACTCTTTTCTAAAGTAATATCACCAGCAACTAATTTAATACCAGTTGAAGCTAAAGAACCATCAATATAATCACTGATAACTTTCTCTAATTTTTCTTTTAATTCATTTTCATCTAAGTCTTCTAATTCACTCTTTTCAATGTATTCCTTGATTGTATCATAACCAAATAATTCATTAGTTGCTTTTGCTAAAACATCAGCAGCTGTAACTTTACTAATTTCATCTTTTAATAAAGTTTTATCTAGTTCATCAATTAATATAGAAAGACCATATTCACTCTTAGCTCTTTCATAAGCTTCTTCATTTGTGAAAGTAATCTTTCCATCAGAATAATTGAAATATGCAGCAGTCTTATTAGTTTCACTTAAAGTAGGATTCTTTTTATCTTGTGTTAATACAAAAATTAAAACTGCTATTAATGCTACCACAACAACGGCAATCGCAACAGGTAACACCTTTTTTAGTAAGTCTTTACTTTTCATTTTTGTTCTCCTTTAAAAAATCATAATTCAAATACTAGTTAGAATCACTCCAACTAGTGACATTTTTTGCCATAACATAGAGATTATACAATAATTTTATTTTTTAATCAAGAAAATTATTATTCAATCTTCAATAATATTCATTAATTTGGAAATTATTTAAAATTAATTTAAGATAAGTCTTAATTTAAATCAGGCACATAGAAGCTTTTTTTATCAAAAGCAGCAATCTGACCAGTAAATTCACCCTTTTCAGTCTTGTTAATTTCAGCATCAAGTGAAGCCATCCGTGAATCACTATAATCAAGTAAATGAACAAGCTCAGCTTCTGGTGTCATTGGCACCTTTGGTGAACCATATTCTAATTCACCATGATGAGATAAAATGATATGTATCAAATTTAAAATTTCTTCACTATTTGCATAACCTAATTCTTTACTAATAGCATAGATTTCATTAGCGCCTAAAGCAATATGTCCAATCAAACGACCTGCTTTTGTATATTCAGTACCCTTCGGCCCACTTAATTCCATTACTTTACCAATATCATGTAAAATAATACCTGCATAAACTAAGCTCTTATTCACGAATTGATATAAGGATAAATAATTATCACTTAATTTAAGCATTGAATATGTGTGATATGCTAAACCATAATAATAATTATGATGCATTGTAACAGCAGCAGGGTATTCAAAGAATTCATTATAATGTCTTCTAAGTACTGTCTTTACTGTATCTTTTAAAATTGGATTATCAATCTTTACATAATAATCATTAATTAATTTTGCTAAATCATCATTTGTTAACTTTGCTTTTTCATAAAATTCACTTAAATCAACATTATCAACTGGAGTAATCTTTCTTAAATTTGTAATATTGATTTGTAATTTACCTTGATATTCTTTCATTCTTCCATTTACTAAATAAACCTCACCACTTTCAAGCTTTGCTCTCAACTCATCAGTAAATTTCCAAATCTTTGCTTCCATCTTTCTTTCACCATCAAAAGCAATTAACGATGCATAATCAGCATCACTAGTTGTCTTCTTAATTTGAATATCAGATAATCTAAGAACTAATTCAACTTCTTCCATTGGAAGACAATCTTTAATTTTTTTAAGCATATTTCACCTCTAAACTACTGTTGTAGATTTTCATCAAGATAATCATTTACGAATTCAGCGACTTTACTTGCAAAATCTGCTTTATTAATTAAGGATGCTATCTCTTTATCTTCATTAAGATTATCCATAACACTATCTACGACTCTATTAGTAATAGCAAGTATTCTCTTATCAAAAATATCACTTGATTTTCTATTTAATTCCTTTCTTTCTATCTTTTCATAGAAATATTGAACTTCACCATCATCATTCTCATCGTTTTCATCAAATTCAGATGCAAATGAGAATTCATCATCTTTTATTTTAGATTTTTCATCTTTTTGTTCTAATTGGTCAAAATTAGGAATTTCTGGATCCTTATAATTACTATAATCAATATTATCTTCTTGAATACCTATACCTGAAACATTTCTTACTTTTGGTTCAGGTAAATCAAAGAATGATGGATCCTTCTTTTCATCAACACCTTCAGTCCAATAGCTAGTATTAACTCCACCACCACTATTATTAACTTTGGAAATGAATTTAGAATAATCATCTAATTCATTAGCATCTTTCCTAATTCTATCAGGGTTACCAGTTCCCTTTATTATTGTTCTTGTAACATCATAAGGAATTCTCATCTCTTTTAGCTTTTCACATGCAAAATCTTGAAGCTTATTATAATCATTAGGTAAAGCACCACTTAAAACTTGATATACAATATCTTCAAACAAATCACCAATTTTATTAGCATCACTCAAATCACTAATACGCATAATATCTTCACCTTTAAAAGCAACATCGCACTTCTTCTTTAAAGGTAAGGCTTCATATTGTTTTAAAATCTTCTTTTCAAGATTCTTTTTTGTTCTACCTAATACTCTATTTATCATAAGAGTCTTAAGACATAATTCTTTACCATACATGAATAATGATAAATCATCAAATTCACTTTTTTCATTTGCAATTCCTAAATTATAAATTGATAAAACAACATTTGGATTATCAGCTGTCTTTAAATAATCTTCATCAATTTCTTCATTCATGATAAAGCAACAAGCAAGAAAATCATCATATTTTAATTCTTTACCATTACTAATAAATTTTTTAAGTGGTTTATCAAAAAATGGAAGAACTTTATTAATGCCAAATTTGATGAAATAAGTTAATGCTTTTCTTCCGAATCTACCATTAACAATTCTCTTCATTTCATGACCTATTTCAGCTTTATCCAAATTTTCAAGTAATTTAATTCTCTTCTTTATTCCAGATTCAGCTTGACCTGAAAGTGAAAAATTATGTTCACTTAAAATAACTAAAGCACCTAGGATTTTAATTGGTTCTTCATAGAAGCATTGCTTTGCTGAATCGACAGTTTTAATCACTTTCTTTTTTAAATCTTTAATACCACCATATGAATCAATAATCTTTCCACTCATTGACATAGCAAGAGAATTAATTGTGAAAACTTCACGTGATAAATTGTCAAGTAAGCGATTAGAAACCTTCTTTACATCAACCGTATAACTAGATTGTGAATAATTATCACTATAAGTATTGAAGAAAATATTATATCCATCAACATTAATTCTAGTATAGACATTGTTTATAATTCTTTGTTCTTCGCTTCTAAAAATTTGACAAAGCTCAGCCCCACTAGCATTAGTAAGAATTTGTACTTCATCACAATCAATACCCATTAAACTATTTCTAACAGTTTCACCAAAGAAATAAGCTTCATAACCATTATTAACTAATATTTTTAATATTTCTTTTCCTTTATTCAAGTATCCTTGCATAAATATTTCTCCTACATTATATTAGATTATAACACAGAAAACATTAAAAAAAAATAGATATACACAAATAAATATCTATAACAATGATATTAAACAAAAAATCATATTTTTAAAACTTATAACTGTGGAAAAAAATTCAAATATTTGATATAATGGCAATATAATTTTATGTATTAATTAATTATTAATTTATTATTTATTTATTATGGAAAAATATTACTCATTCAAAAATCAAATAACCAATACAATAATTATTAAAAAAAGTGAATTCATCACTAATTTAATTAATGTAACTACTGAAGATGAAATCACTACTACACTAAAAGCCATAAAAAAGAAATATTATGATGCAACTCATAATTGCTATGCATATATTATTGGTACACAAGCAGATATTAAATATAAAGCCAGTGATGATGGTGAACCATCTAAAACTGCTGGAGCACCAATTTTAGATTGTCTTCAAAAAAACAATCTAACCAATTGCTTGTGTGTAGTCACTAGATATTTTGGTGGAATTAAACTCGGTGCAGGAGGCTTAACTCGAGCATATTCCGATTCAGCAAGTGAAACTATTAAATTAATTACTGATTTAGAAGAAATAATTGAAAAAAAGCTTATTACAATTCAAATCTCTTATGAACTTCTATCAGTCATTACAAAAGCAATGGCACCATATACATTAATCAATAAAACTTTCGCTGAAAGCATTACATTAACATACGAGGTGCCACTACATATTGAGGGTGATGTTATAAAAACAATCACTAATATAACAAATGGAAAAGCCATTTTTCCGAAATAAAATTAAAAATAAAATTAAATTAAAA
>JAFSVH010000054.1 GCA_017450215.1 Bacilli bacterium
AATGGTGGTCTTACACAATCTGAAATAGATTCATTAACATCAGCTAGACAAGGCGATGCCTTAATAATGGTAGATTATAAAACGAGAGTTACAGCTCATATTGAATTATATATGAATGAGATTCAATATTTAGAGAAATAAATGAAAGGAGAACTCACTAAGTGCCAACATATGATAATAAAGAGGAACTTGATAGGCTAAAAGCCTATCTTCCTCAATATCTAAGAGACCAGGGCTTTTATAAGCCTAATAGGGCAGGATTCTTTTTATGTCAAAATCCTGATCATACTGATACTCATCCTTCGATGAGTCTAAATAAAAAGAATAATACATGTCATTGTTTTGCATGTAATGCAACATATGATATATTCTGGTTCATACAAAGAGACTATAACCTGTCTTCATTTAAAGATGCCATAAATAAGGCGAAAGAACTCTTTGAAGGCGCTGAGCCAGTAATACAATATACTCCAAAAGAAAAAAGTTATAAAGAGTATATTAATGGCATAAGAAAGGAAGTAGCCTTTGATTATATGAATCAAAGAGGAATAAATAACTGGTTAGCTAATTCTATGGGCTTTTATCTAGATAAAGAACATAATTCAGTTATTATTCCAACTTCTGAAAATAGTTATTCTGAAAGATTTATTGGTATTAATAAAGATAGTGAATCAGGTACTAGATATAAACATTATGGAAAAACACATTTGTATAATCCAATACAAAATCCTGAAAGACATTTTAATGATGTTCCACCTATTTTTATTACTGAAGGTGAAATTGATGCTGTATCAATTTTAGCAGGATTTAATATTGGTGATGGCAAAAAAATTGAAGATAAGCTAAATATAGATGAAATAAAAGCTATCCCGATAGGACTTGGATCAGCAAGTAATATTTATCTACTTATAAATTATTTAAAGGAAAAAGATGAAGCTACACTAAGTAAATATAAATTTGTCTTAGCTTTAGATAATGATAAAGTTGGTAAAGAAGCTACAGTTAGTTTAAAAGAAGAATTAGATAAACTAAAAGTGAAGTATATAATTCCAGATTTATATGGTAAATATAAAGATGCTAATGAAGCTTTACTTAATGATAAACAACTATTTAATAATAAATTAAATAATATTTGTGCTAATTATGAACAACTATATGAAAAATCGTTAAAAATTAATGAATCTGAAATAGAACCAATTATTTCTGAAGAACCAATTGATTATGAGCTAGAAGTGAATAATCTATTTAAAAAGATTAAAGATGAAGATATTCATATTAATTTAAATAAGGATAAGCTAGTAGAATTAGGAATAATAACTAATGAATTCGGCATATTAAAATATAAAGAATTATATTATTCACTAATTGAAGCTCTAAAGTATCCTGTAAGTCAAAATGTCGAGGACATTAATGACAAAGATATGTCAAAGCCAAAGGAATATGTTAATACTAAGGCGTATGAAACTAACACACCATTAGTATTAAGGAATCTACCTATATTTGTTTGTTGGAAAAAAACATACGATGAAAAGAATAAAAGATATGTTAAAATGCCAATCAATCCAAAAACTGGTAAAAGAGCAATGGTAAATGAGGAAGAACGTTGCTATCCACCAGTTTACGATGAGAATAAACAAATTGTATTTGATATTGTAAAAGATTCAAACGGCAATGAGCATCGTAAAATTAGAAGAGATTTTAATGGGTATTTTAATATCAAAAGATTATCTGATGAATCCTGTTCCTGGACAGATTTTAAAACAGCCTGTGAAGCTGTAGATAAATATGGACTTGATGGAATAGGCATTAATGCAGTAAAGCATCTAAATTTATTTTTAGTAGATTTAGATCATATCAGAAATGAAGATGGTTCATTGAATGATTTAGCCAAAGAATTTATTAATAATATCCAAACATATACAGAATATTCACCTTCAGGTGATGGTATTCATATGATTGGATATGCTAATGTTGATGAAAATAGAGCAATTAAAAAAGATAATGTTGAGCTATATACAGCTAAACATTTTATTACATTAACAGGTAATTTAGTTGATAATGTTCCTGTTAAGATGTGCTCTAAGAAAAATGCTTCTGATACTATTAATGAACTAATAAAAAAATATTTATCTACAGATAATCAATCAGAAAAGAAATATTTTTATCAAGGTGAAGGCGAATATAAATTTGAACCTGAAGATAATAAAATTGGACTTTCA
>JAFSVH010000055.1 GCA_017450215.1 Bacilli bacterium
TGGCATAAATAACTTTGCATATGTCACTTACAATCACAAGAGAAAGCATGCTTCTCTTAATTACTTAACTCCATTTCAGAAAAGATATGCAAGTTAAAATAATTCGTACTAACTATTACTAATTATATTGACTTATATAGTATATATTTCATAATCTCCATTTATCAGTTTCAAAAACATATCCCTCGACTTTAAAGATAAATTCGAACCGCCTTCAAAAAAATAAATAAATGGCGCCGTATCAATGAAAACTTTTTTGTAATTAGAATGCTCTATCATTTCTACTCTCCGATAAATATTCATCAATACTTTGCTTATTATAAATGAATTTTTCTACGCCCATAAAAGTATTTAAATATTTTTTCTCTACCGTTTGATCTTTCTTGCCCGCTCTTTTTATTCTATTATTTATTTCAAATGGTAATCCGTTTAATGCAACTGTTTTATTCAAAAACATCCTAATAGCAGTTGACAAATCTAAGCCAATATCTTCAAGAACCATATTGGCATTATTTTTCAACTCTTCATCAACACGTATTTGTAGCACTGTATTATTCATAAAATCTCCTTAATACTTTGTCATTACATTGTATTATACTGATTGAATTCATACTTGTCAAGACTAAATCACGTAAACAAAAAATCCCGATTGCTCGGGATTAAAATTATTAGATTAAAACATTTCTACTATCAATAAACATCATTACATATTATTAAATATCATTTGTCATCATAATGTCCCTTGCACGATGCAATAATTACTGAATCATTTTCAACCTTATAAACAATCCTATTTTTCTCATCAATTCTTCTACTCCACCATCCACTTTTATCATCTTTTAATGGTTCTGGTTTTCCAATACCGCTATTATCATTTCTTTGAATATCTTTAATTAAAGCATTGATTTTCTTTAAAGCTTTTTTATCTTCATTTTGCCACAATAAATAATCTTGCCAAGCTTTTTCATGCCATTGTAATTTCATTCACCCCCCCCTATGCTTCAATCAAATCATGTTCAACAAGTTTTGCTTTACCGCTTTCTATTTCCTCAATTATTTTAGTAATATGTGCCATATTTTCTTTTGAATAAAATGGATCTACCTCTAAAGAAAAAGGTATCCTTCTCTCTTTGGCAACCTTTGTTGCAAACATATTAAAAGCAGCCGAAACTGTAATTCCAAGTTCCTTACAAACATCCATTAAACCTTTTTTTGCGTCTGAGTCTATTCTTATACTCATTGTCTGTGTCATATTATCCTCCATACATTACATATCCATATTACTCACAGTAATATATTAACACAGATTATATACAATGTCAATAATATGTGATAATCTAAAGAGCCATATTAAATAAACACTTGCATTTAGGTTAAAACTAGTTATCTTTCTAACCTATATGTAATGATTCTATTTTTTGCATGTTAAATCAACAAAAACAATACTAAACGAATATAAAAATCCCGATTGCTCGGGATTATAATTGTTAAATGAAACCATTACTACCAACATTTACTGCACTTGCTCTTATATTTTTTAGCATTCCCAACCGTTGTTTCTATAGGTTTTTTACAACTTGCACATTTACTTGATTTATGATAACAATCTCCATATTCTGATATATAACAAATCGTGTCATCACTAACAACTAAGTTCTTTGCCCCTGAACTGCTATTATTACTTATTGAATTTGAATTATATGTAGAAGTACTTTTCTTTGATGTGGTGTTTTTCTTTGCACTATTATTATAAGACTTATTATTTCCAGTTGTTTTCTTTTTAGTTGAAGACTTTTTCTTTTTAGTACTTGAACTTTTCTTATTAGTACTTTTAGCTGCATAAGTAATGATGATTTTATTAAAGCACGAATCAATGTTACTACCTATAGGAGCAAGTATCAACAAACTAGTTATTATTAGAAATAATACTTTTTTCATTTTTACCTCTCAATAAAATCGCAAAAATTAGCAAATTATAAATTTTACAAATTAATTATCTTTATTAGTTATTTTTTTATAAATCCAAACAAAAGGAAAAGATACTACCTTCCAAAGGAAAATATATACATTTTTAATTAAATACCATATCGGCTTTGTAATCGCCATCAAGAATCTACTAATATATAAGTCAATATAATTAGTAATAGTTAGTACGAATTATTTTAACTTGCATATCTTTTCTGAAATGGAGTTAAGTAATTAAGAGAAGCATGCTTTCTCTTGTGATTGTAAGTGACATATGCAAAGTTATTTATGCCA
>JAFSVH010000056.1 GCA_017450215.1 Bacilli bacterium
TCAACAAGAATAAACCTGCTGGTACAACTCAAACTGTAAGTGGTACTATGGCTGATCAAGGCTTCACATATGATGAAGCTAGTAAAGCATTAACAACTAATGCTTATACATTAACAGGTTATACATTCAAGGGTTGGAGTACAACAGAAAATGCAACAATTGATGCTAATACTGATTATGATAATGAAGAAGAAGTTAATAATCTAACAAGTGCTGTAAATGGTACAGTTAATTTATATGCTGTATGGCAACTTGATACATACACAATTAGTTATGATTTAGCAGGTGGAAGTGCAACTAATCCTGAAACATATAATGTAAATACTGCTACATTTACATTATCAAATCCAACAAGAACTGGTTATACATTCGCTGGATGGACAGGAACTGATTCTGGAATGACTGTTACAATTAGTCAAGGTTCAACTGGTAATAGAAGCTATACAGCTACATGGACAGCTCATACTTATACAGTAGAATTTGATGCTAATAGACCAGCTAATGCTACTGATACAATTAGTGAAACAATGGCTAACCAAGGCTTCACATATGGTACTAGTCAAGCATTAAGTACTAACTTATTCACTTTAGATGGTTGGACATTTAAAGGATGGGCTGAAAGTGCTAGTGGTCCTAAAGTTTATAATGATGGTCAATCACTTACAACATTAACTCCTGATGACCAAGCAACAGTAACATTGTTTGCTGTTTGGGAAGCTAATACTTATACTATTACTTTAGACAGGAATAATGGTAGCGATGGATCTGCATCTGTAACTGCAACATATGATAGTCCACTTCCTGATATTAATGTTCCAACAAGAACTGGATATGTATTTGGTGGATATTATTACAATGCTACTAAATATATTAATGATGATGGAACAAGTGCTATTAGTAAATATGGATTAACTAATGCTATTACATTAGTTGCATCATGGACACCAATTACTTATTATGTAAGATTCAATGCTAATAATGGTACTGGTGTAGCAATGGCAAATCAACAATTTACTTATGATGTATTTGATACATTAAATGCTTGTACATATACAAGAAGTGGTTATGAATTCAGTTTATGGAATTCACAAGCTGATGGTCAAGGTACTGATTATGTTGCTTTAGCAGCAATCAATGCTAATTTATCTTCTACAAATGGTGATATTGTTAATCTATATGCAATTTGGAATCCTATTAATTATTCAATTAGTTATGATTTAGCAGGTGGCAGTGTAAGCCCAGCTAATCCTACATCATATAATATTGAAAGTAATAATATTACATTAACTAATCCAACAAGAGAAGGATATACATTCGCTGGATGGACAGGAACTGATTTAGCTAATGCAACAACTACTATTACAATTAGTACAGGTTCTATTGGTAATAGAAGTTATACAGCTACATGGACAGCAAATACTTATTATGTAAGATTTAATTCTAATATTCCAAGTAATGCAACTAATCGTATTACTGGTAGTATGTCAAATCAATCATTTACTTATGATGCTAGTGCAACTGCCCTTTCAACAAATCAATTTGATTTAGATGGCTGGACATTTACTGGATGGGCAACTTCAGCTGGTGGCATTAAAGTATATGATGATGAAGATTTAGTACAGAATTTATCAAGCACTAATAATGATATTGTTGATTTATATGCTGTATGGGAAGCAACTATTGTTGATTATGTAATCACTGTTGAGTTTGAAACAGTTACTACTTATTATGAATATGGTGAAACTGCTCAACAAATCGATCTAGATACTAATCTAGGAGCAAATTTTGTAAATTATATTAGTGTTTATGCAAGTAGTTCTGATACTAATTTAGTTAACAATGCTAATGTTGTTGCATGCTTCGCAACTACTGGTAGTGGTTATTCATATGAATTCACATACAAAGTTCATTATGATGATTATGTATTAATCGTATATGATAATATGTTAAAGGGTAAACTTCAAAATAGTGCTATAACTGATATTTATTACATTGTAGATGATGATATTGTTGATAGAGGAACAGATTATAACTACTCAAGTATAACTTATTCATTAGTTACATTTAACTTGTTATACTTTGTTGGAAATGATTTTGTTGGTCTTGAAACAGTAATTAAAGGCCAAGATGGTTCAATTGGTGCTGCAACTGCACTTAGCGATGGATGGGTTTGGTTAACTGCATCAGACAATAAATCTTATACTCAAGTTACTGAAGATAGAGATTTATATAAACAATAATAATTATTTAAATATTAAATGAAGGTGAATATATGATTTATGATAAAATATTAAAAATTATATACATCGGTAAAACTAATGAATCAATTAAATATTTTAAAAGCCTTGTTGAAGAGAACGAAACTTATAAATTAGTTGATTGTTATTTGTTTACAGATAATTATAAACAAGCAATAATCGACAATGATGTTGATTGTGTAGTCATCGATTTAAATATCGATGACTGCCAAGACATCAAATTTATGAGATATATCAAGACTTTAGATATGTATGTAATTGCTTTTGGCGTTAGTGATGTTTATTATTACATTAAGAACAAAATCAATATTGATTTACCTTATATTGATTTCCTATATAACAATAGTAATAGTGTTAAAATCAATTCATTCTTCAGTATTATGGCCAATAATAAAGTTGAATTTAACGTTAGTGAATTCTTTGATTGCTATGTTAACGATAGTCCAGTTGTATTTGATGATGAGGACTTAGAAAGATTTATTTCTTTTCTAACTTGCCGAAGAAAAAGAATTGTTAATTATGAAGAGATTGTTGAGACATTGTATCCAAAGCTTAAAAGTGATGTAAAACGTTGGATTTTGTATCATTCTATATGTTGTAAATTCTATGATTTCCTTAAAGAAATTAATATGAGTTATTTATTTGATTATAATCAAGAAAGATGCTTATTTAATTATCATTTAGTATCTAGCGATTTCTATTATGAAATTGAAACAGGAACTAAAGAATTTAACTTTAATTATATCAATACAATTGATCCTGACTTTACATTATTGCTTGAACAAGATCTTGAAAATAGAAAATTACAAGCTGCTCTTGACTTTGATGAGCTTCATTTCGAAGAAGAAATTTATATTCCTCTACTTGATGAAGATAAAGATGATGACTTCAACATTGTTGAAGAGAAGAAGATTTCAACATTCGAAGAATCATTCTTGGATAAGGCTATGAAAAAGAAGTAAAAAAAATTAGAAAAAATTTAAAAAAATTAAAATAATTTTAAAAATTATTTAATTTTGTTAAGAAGCATGGCTTAATGCCATGCTTCCTTTTTATTTTGGGTCTATTAATTATGTATGAAGAGTTTATTGCTTTCATTTAATTGAAAATTAAGATTAAAAGTGTTAAAATGGATATATAAAAATGCATTTTCATTATTTTTGAATATGTATAGAAAGGGGCTATTTTTATGATTAGAAAAATACAAAAATATTTAATAACTATTGCAATTGTTTTAGTTGCTGCATGTGTATTACTTGCAATACTTGCTTTATTCATTGATGAATTCTTTGAAATCGCTAATAATTTGTTCTTACAAATTTTATTATCTTTTGCAGTTATTTGTGTTGGCTGTTTCTTCACTAATTCTGCTTTAGATGTAATGGATAAAACAAAGATACTTGCAATTACTTCTGTATCTTTATTATGTTTATCTGTTGTTATTGCCTTGCTTTTATTCTGGATTTTTCCAGGATTCAATAATGTGCCTGAATGGTTTGGTAAAATGACTGGTATTGTTGCATTGTTCTCTGTTTATTTTACTATCGTTATTAGTACTAATGCAAAATTTGCAGGTCATTATAAAGCTTTAAAGATTGTTTATTTTGCTTTGTTTGGTGTTGTAATTGCTATTATATTGCTTGAAATCTTTGGTGTAAGAATCGTTCAACATATTACTTATCCATTCATTATTCTTTGTTTGGTTGTGTTTGCTTTAATGTGTATTTGCCCAATCTTAGGTAAGAGAGTAAGATATGCAATTGAAGAAAATATTATCAAAATTGATAAAGCCGAATTTGATAAGATAAAAGAAAGAGTCAGTGAATTAGAAGAAGAAAACAAGAAATTAAAAGCTGAACTTTCAAAATATGAAAAATTGAATAAAGTAGATGAAGATTTAAACAAATTAGATGGTGAAATAGCTTAATAATATTAGGAGTAATTGTGAATAAGATTAAACATACATATAATATAAAAAAAAGAATTATGAATAAAACAAATAAAGTTTGGAATAAAACTTCGTTTGTTTTATTTCTTTTATTGCTTTGTACATTAATTTTTGTTTTAACTGGATGTAATAAAGAATACAAAATCAAAAATGTTAATGGAATTGATGTAAAAAGCTATATTGTGCATACAAATGATCAATATAATTACTTAAATGGCTCGTATGAGGGGATTAATTTATACGCTAAGGGAATTGATGATTTAAGCGCTCCTAATTACGTGAAAATAGGCATAAAAAGCAAAATAGAAGGAAATTTGGGGCTTATTGTTGAAGAATTAGATGATAATAATGAAAAAACAGGTGAAATATTTAAATATGAAACTATTAAAGATAGTGATTTGATTGATGGTTATTTTCCTGTTTATAATTTGAAATTACATACAGTTTACCAATATAGTTTTAGCAATGGCGAAAGTGATTATGTTTATATTGATGAAGAAATAGTAAGAAATCTTTATATTGATGGTGTTACTAATTGTAGAGATATTGGTGGATATAAAGGTAAAGATGGTAAATATACCAATCAAGGCTTAATTTATAGAACATCTAAGTTAAATGTTGATGAAGGTAGTGACAAGGTTATCACTGATAAAGGAATTGATATGATGTTAAATCAATTGAAAGTAAAAACTGAAATTGATTTAAGATTAAATAATAATAATGAAAATGGTAATATTATTGATAGTCCATTAGGTAATAATGTTAATTATATTAATTTACCAATGGAATCTAGTGGTAATATTATATTGCTTAATAAAAATAAATTTAAAGATTTATTTAATATCTTAGAAAATAAAGATAATTATCCTTTGTTCTTCCATTGTAGTATAGGAACTGATAGAACTGGTTGTGTTGCTTTTATTTTGAATGTTTTATTAGAAGTAAGCTATGATGATCTTTATAAAGATTATTTATTCTCAAATTTTGGTAATATTGGTTCTTTAAGAACAACTAATACTTTAGAGAAATATTATACAGTATTAGATGGGTATAGTGGTGATAATTATAAAGAGAAGATGATTAGCTATTTAGTTAGTAATGGCGTTAATGAAGATGATATTAATAATTTTATAAATATAATGACTAATTGATTAATTAGAGAAAGTAGGAATTATGAATTATTTTGATATTTTAAAGAAGAATGTTGTGAAAAGAGATGACCAAGGTTATGCTTTATATTTTAGATTTAATAATGAAGAAATAGAAAAAGTTAATGGATTTAGAGATATTAATTTAAGGAACAAAAAAATTGATTTTGATACTCATTTTAGATTAGCTTCAGTATCTAAGCAATTCATTGCTTGTGGGATTGTGAAATTAGTGAGTGAGGGATTGTTATCATTTGATACATGTATTCTTGATATTTTTGATTGTTTACCTGATTATTTTAAAAATATAAAAGTTATTAATTTGCTTAATCATACAAGTGGTATTTATGATTATGAAGATTGGGAGCATGAAGAAGATGCACCACAAGTATTAGATTATCAAATCATTGATTTTTTAAAGACTACAGATAAAACATATTTTGAAGTAGGCTCTAAATATCAATATAGTAATACTGCTTATGTTTTACTTGGGCTTATTATTGAAAAAATAAGTAAAAAGACATTAGGTGAATATATTGAAAATAATGTATTCAAACCTGCTGGTATGTTATCTTCATATGTTAATTATCAAGGTATAACTAATATTCCAGATAGAGCTTATGGTCATATTGTTGATAAAGATGGTAATCTTTATATGAAAGATCAATATTGGTGCAGTGCTACTATTGGAGATGGTGGTTTATATTCATCTATTAATGATTTAAAGAAGTGGGTCAATTTTTATAAATCTGAAAAGAGTGCTTATCTTTGGCCTAATATCTTCTCTAAACAAAGAAGATGTGACAATCTAAAAGAAGGAGAACATAATAAATATAATGAAATATATTATTATGGAATGGGAATGAGAACGATAGTATTAGAAAATGGCAAAGAGATTTATTATCATTGTGGAGAAACTATTGGTACAAATACTCTATTATTATTCTCTAAAGATTATGATTTAGTATGTTTATTCTTATCTAATTTTAGTGAAGTTTCTGGTTCAACATTAAAAGATAATGTGCTTGAATTAATTCATACTGTTTTAAATAATAAATAATATCTATTTTTTATATTGCTAATTATCAGTTTTGATAATTAGCTTTTTTTTAAAATAGACTGTAAATAAATATTTTTAAGCAATGGCTCTGTTATTTAATGTATATGTTCCTGCGATTAATAAGCATATTAAAAATATATTATTGGAAAATGAATTGGAAGAGCGTTAAACTATTAATCAAAATTTGATTAAGAACTCCTTTATAATTGAAATCTTAATTATTAAAATAATAATAAACACAATTTATATTATTTTGTGTTGACAATGTATTATAAATAATGTGAAATGTAATTGGAGGTGATAATATGACTATTTTACAAGTAAGGGTAGATGAGGAGCTAAAAAATCAAGCATGGGCTGTATATAATGAATTAGGAATGGATCTTTCCACAGCTATTAGAATGTTTTTGAAAAGGTCTGTATTAGTAGGTGGAATTCCTTTTGATACAAAAATTGATGAGTCAACATTAAAGGCCATATTAGCTATAGATAATATGCGTACTATATCTGAAAAAAATGGTAACTCAGAAATGACTTTGGAAGAAATAAATGAAGAAATACGCCTTGCAAGACAAGAAAGGAAAAATAAAAAATGATGTTTATTGTCACAATTCTAGTGGGAATATTATTAATAATTAATATAAATAAAACCTAACTAATTTCATATTGAAATTAGTTAGGTTTATTTTATTAAAACAAGTTTATCATTATTTTTCTATTATTGTACCTTTTTCTAAATTAATTGCTTCAGATAGATTTTTCATATCAGTTATCACAGCAATTCTCTTTTTTTGTTTTTGATTATTAATGAAATTAATACAAGCTTCCACTTTTGGTTTCATTGAACCTGCTTTAAATTCATCATTTTGTAAATATTCATTTATTTTAGATACTTTAATATTGTATAGATTTTGTTCATTTGTCTTTCCAAAATTTATTTTTGCATTTTCTACTTGGGTAAGTATTATGAGCATATCTGCATCAATATTATTAGCTAAAGTAGAAGAAGCGTAATCTTTGTCAATTACTGCATCAATGCCTTTTAAGCCTTGAGGTGTTTCAATAACAGGTATACCACCGCCACCACAACAGATGACAGTATAATCATTATTGATTAGTGTTTCAATTTGATCTTCTTCAATTATTTTAATTGGTTTTGGACTAGCAATTACTCGTCTATAACCACGTCCACTATCTTCCTTAGTTGGATATGGGAATTTAAGAGCTTCATCTTTAGATAAGAATGGTCCAATTGGTTTAGTTGGGTTTTGGAATGCTTTATCATCTTTATCTACTAGGACATTTGTTAATATATTAATTAATTTCTTATTTGAATTAATTTTTTTAAGTTCATTATTTATTGCTTCAGTTAGATGATAGCCAATATATGCTTGGCTCATAGCACCACATTCACTAAATTCCATTTCATAAACATTGCTATCTATTTTATGACCTGTACTAAATGCAAGATTGATTAAACCTACTTGTGGACCATTACCATGAGTAATGATTATTTTATTATTTGTGTTTATTATTTGTGCTAAATATTTAGCACAAATAGATACATTCTTTATTTGTTCTTTAGGGTCAATGCCCAATGCATTTCCACCAAGTGCAATAACTATTATCATTATTTCACCATTGTAGCATAGATTACTGCTTTAATTGTATGTAATCTATTTTCTGCTTCATCAAATACAACTGATTGAGGGCCTTCAAAGACATCTTCAGTAACTTCCAAGCCATTCATTCCGAATTTATTATATACTTCAAGTCCGATTTTTGTCTCAATATTGTGAAAGGAAGGAAGACAATGAATGAAGATGGCATCTTTCTTTGCTAGTGCCATTAATTCTTTATTTACTTGATATTTTTTTAATTTGCTTATTCTTTCTTCCCAAACTTTATCTTCTTCACCCATTGATACCCATACATCTGTAGCTACTACATCACTACCTTTAACTGTATTTATATCTTCACTGAATGTTAACTTTGCTCCTGTTTCTTTTGCTATTTTTTTGCATTCATCGATTAATTCTTGACTTGGCCATAATTCTTTTGGCGCAATCATTCTAAAATCTAAACCCATTTTAGCTGAACCTACCATATAGCTATTTCCCATATTGTATCTTCCATCACCTAAATAAGATAAAGCTATACCTTTTAAATATCCTTTATGTTCTTTAATTGTAAGAAAATCTGCTAAGATTTGAGTAGGATGGAATTCGTTTGTTAGACCATTCCATACAGGAACTTTTGAATTCATAGCAATCTCTTTTACAATATCTTGAGCATAGCCACGATATTCAATACCATCAAACATTCTAGTTAATACTCTAGCAGTATCTTTAATTGATTCTTTTTTGCCCATTTGACTACCTGTTGGACCGATGTATGTAACATTCATACCTAAGTCATGACCTGCAGTTTCAAAAGCACAACGAGTACGTGTAGAATCTTTTTCAAATAGAAGAACAATGTTCTTTCCTTTTAATACTTCATGAGGAATTCCTTTTTTCTTTTCTTCCTTTAATTTAGCGGCTAAATCAAGAAGATAAGATATCTCTTCAGGACTATAATCTAATAATGTCAATAAATCTTTATGATTAAATTTATTCATAATTTTCCTTTCTCATTAATTAAATTTTTATTTGCTTAAATTAATTTTTAAATTAATTTTTAAATTTGTTCTCAAATTTGTTCTCTATATAGTGGCATTGACATACATCTTGGTCCACCTCTGCCACGAGATAATTCACTTGATGGGATTGATATTACTTTGATTCCATGCTTTGTTAGTAATTTATTAGTAATATCATTTCTTTCATAAGCAATTACAACACCAGGAGCAATACAGAAGCAATTAGAACCATCACTCCATTGTTCTCTATCACTATTTATTGAATCTTTTCCTCCACAAGGAATTAAAGTGATTTTTTTATGTAATTGATCTTCTAATATTAATTCTAATTTTTTATTTAGTTTTTTAGTAATTATTTTATTAGAAATATTATCTTTCTTTAATTCATATACTTCCATTTTGTCGTAACAAGACTTATGTATTGTAAATTTATCATAATCTACTTGTGAGAAAATTGTATCTAAATGCATAAATGTTCTTGCCTTAGGGATATGAAAAGCGAGGATTGTGTCATAGCTTGTGAAAAAATCGAAGAAGAGGCGATGTGCTAATTTTTCGATTGCGTAAGCAGATGTTCTTTCACTTACTCCAACAATTAAACATTTATCACTTAATACACAAATATCTCCACCTTCAATATTATATTTATCATCACGATTATAATATATATCAGTATTTTTATAATCCTTATGATATTTAAAGATGTATTTTGCAAATATAGTTTCTCTTTTTCTTGTTTTTGAATACATTGAATTGATAGATACACCATTATTTATAATAGTGAATGGATCTCTTGTGAAATAAAGATTAGGCATTGGATCAGTTACAAAGATTGATGTGTTTACATAATCATCAAGTTTCATTTCTTTTTTATCTTTGTAAAGTTCATTTTTCTTTATTCCACTCATACATTTTTTCACAAGCTTTTTAGAATCTTTAATACTCATTAAATAATCATAAATTTCTTTTTCTTGATGTGTTGGAATATTTCCTAAATCATTGATGAAATCTTTAATAAATTCCTCTTTCACAATTTCATCTTTTAATACTTCACTTATTAAATCTACTAAATAAACAACTTCAATACCATTATCTTTAAATGCTTTTGCAAAAACTTGATGTTCAGCCTTCGCTAGTGGTAACCAAGGTATATCATCAAATAATAATTCTTCTAAATATTTTGGAGTTAAATTATTTATTTCTTCACCAGGTTCATGAAGTAATACTCTTTTTAATCTTCCTATTTCTGAATTAATAAATAATAAATTATTATTAATTAATAATTTATTACTATTTAATTTTGATTTTTCTTTCATTATTTCTTTATTTTCCCCTTTAATTTTTCTATATTTTTATTATAGCATCTTTTCTTATATTGACAATAAATATAAATAAATATGAATATATATAAATTCTACTGTGAGTAGAGTTATATTTTTGACTCTACTTTTGAGGTTTTAAATTGTATAGATTAATTATTTTGTTTTTGCTTGTTCTTGAAATGTTGCTGTTTTATAATTATTTGGTAAAAAAACGTATTGTTTGCTTTTATTCTTTATTAGTAGGTAATAAAGACAAATAAACGTAATATTCAATTTAATTTGTAATTTATTTATGAGGGTGAATTATGGAAAGAAAAATAGTTATAAGTGCTGAAAGCACAATTGATTTACCAAGAAGTATGTTAGAAGAATTTAACATTCATACAGTTCCTTTTACTGTAATGTTAGGTGATAAGGCAAGATTAGATGGTGAATTTGATACTAAAGAAATTTTTGATTTTGTTTTTGAAACAAAGAAATTACCTAAGACTAGTGCTGTTAATGAATATCAATATCAAAAGCACTTCACAAAATTATTAAAAGAATATGATTATGTTATTCATTTTACTTTATCTAGTGAAATGTCTTCTGCATATTCTAATGCTTGTAAAGTTAGTGATGAATTAAATGGTAGAGTATTTGTAGTTGATTCAAGAAGCTTATCAACTGGTATTGCTTTACTTGCTATTTATGCAGCTAAATTAAGTAAGGAATGTGATGATCCTGAAATTATTGTAGAGAAGGTGAAGAAGAGAATACCTTATAATCAAGCATCATTTGTTTTAAGTAAATTGGATTATTTATATAAAGGTGGAAGATGCAATAGCCTACAATTACTTGCTTCATCTTTACTTAGAATTAGACCTCAGATTGTAGTTGCTGATGGTAAAATGAGAGATAGAAAGAAATTCCTAGGTAATTATGATAGTTGTGTAGATAAATATGTAAATGTTACTTTAGAACAATTTCCTAATCCAGATTTAGAAGAAGTATTCATTACCTATACTACTGCTAAAGATAGTACTGTTCTTAAAGTAAAAGAAAAGTTAATAAAAAGAGGCTTTAAGAATGTCAGAATCACTCATGCAGGTGCTACTATTACAAGTCACTGTGGTGAACATTGCTTAGGTATTCTTTATATTAATGATGGTGGTAATAATTAAGATAATAAATAATGTATATTATAAATAATATATATTATATAGATATATATAATATTGATAATTTTTTAATTGAAGTAATATTTTGAGCGTGTTATAATCTCTTATGTTAATAAATGTTTATAAATTATTTTTATATACATTTCGCATAAGAGATTTTTTATATAGGAGATTAACTATTTAATATGAAAAAGAAAGTTATCATTTTTTTATTTCTGTTTTTATTTATTTTTGTTTTAAGTTCATGTAAACATGAAGAGGAAGAAGCACAAGATATTGTTATTAATGCTGAATCGACTTTAATTGAAACTGATAAAACTGTTTCTGATTTTGGTGAAGATTATAAGAGTATATTATATGCTTATCTTAATAATTATTATAATAAATTAGAATCAGTTAAAATTGAAAATGAAGGTACATTAAAAGCTAAAATTTTATTTATTAATTATAATGTTACTTTTGGTTCAACTACAATAAGACTAAAGAACAGTTCATTTAGAACTGCTTATTCTCATTCATCTCTTTTGAATTATGATTCAGAATTATATGAAACTAGAGAAAACGTTGTGGAAAGCTTAGATTTAGAGACATATAAAACATATAGTGTGGAAGAATATAAAAAGATTGGCTTTTCAACATTCGCACCATTATTATTTGGTTTTATTTGTAATGATAGTTCTGTCTTGAGTGCTACCTTAGATAAAATTGAAGGTGATAATTATACATTTAAATATATCTTTGATGTAAATGAAGCAACTAAATATCAACAAATATCTAATAAGCATGATGGTGATTTAACTGAATATCCTGAATATATTTCAGTTGTAGTTTATGTTACAATGAAAAATGATTATACTCCAGTTGGAATGGTTATAGATGCATCTTATTATGCAAAGAAGCCATTCATTGGTCAAGGATTAGTTGAACAGCATTCAGTTGTTAATTATACTCATGTTAATGAAGATTTGAAAATTGAAGATGAAGATAAATATATTAAACTTGCTGGATCTACTCCATCACAAGTTCAGGAAGAAAAAGAAAATGTCTTAGTTGAAGTAGTTGATTCGGTTAAAAAATTACCATTTAATGATGGAGCAAGAATTACTGCTAATATTAAATCTGATATATTGAAATCATCTGATATGGATCTTGAATTAAAAGGTGATTTACAATTAATTTTCGATTTAGATCGAGTAATTGATGATAATGTATATAATGTTGGTAATCTATATTTAGGTGTTCAAGCTGATGAAAATATGAGTTCATTATTATCTCTGGTTTCCATGATTGCAGGAGATGCTTTAGATGATTATAAAGATTTATTATCTACATTATATACAATGGATTTATTCTATTTAGGTGATGGAAAGAATTATATTGAATGTAAGAATAGTGATGATGTTGTTTATTATGTAAAAGAATTAAAGCTTGTTGAAGTGGTGGATTTATTATTAAAGAAGCTTAAATTCAATGAATTAAAGAATGTCATCCAAGGTGATTTAGAAAACCAATATTTAACAGTTACAAAAGAAGTGATAAGTGACAAAGAATATAAAGCAATTGCTTCATTAAGTGATGATTATATTCAAAAAATCAAAGACTTGATTTCTGATTTATTAGAAAAACAACCAATGTTAGGTTTAGTATTATCATATAAAGATTTTGGTAATATTAATATTTATTTCAATGTAAAGAATGAAACAATTGATAGTGCCTTTGCTTCAGTTAGTTATATTAATACAGATGATCAAGAAATTACTCTATTATCAATTGAATTAAATGTTGATGAATTCAATCATAAATTTGAAGATGATAATTATATTTATGAAGATTATGATAAATATTTAATTTCATCAAATATTGCTTCATCATTAAGTCGATTATATAGTGATTTCTATCTAGATTATGGTTATAAAGCAAATGCTTTAAAAGTAATTGAAGAATATGATGCATTAGATGATTTTAGTAAAGATATTGTTTCAAATAAATTTTCATCAATTGATTTCTTTAAAGAAAAATTAGCTAAGATTGATGATAATATTAATTATTATGCATCACTTAGATATTTATTAACTAATATTGATTCATTAGATAATGAAGGAATATTAAATGTGTTTGAAATACATAAAAAAATAACTTTGAGTGCTGAAGTAAATAAAGCATTAGGTGATGAATTAACTAATAAATATAATAATATAAGTGATTATGTTGATTATTTGAATCTTGGAGAAGTATTTAAAGATATTGATGTTAATCAAGATGTAGATAATTGGGGATTAAAAGCTGAACAAATAATTGAATTTAAAACCTTATTTAATTTATGTAATCTTGATTCAAATATCATGACTAAAGTTATACTTGAATTAGGAGATATGGGATTTATATTGTATTTCACAATATCTAGTAAGATTTTAAATTATTAATTATTATGAATAGTGGAATTTCGAGATAAGTTGCAAAAACTCGGGCAATTAGTCGACTTTTTGCGGTTTATCTATCGATTTTCTTGAGATAAGTTGCAAAAACTCACATAAAAGGTTGACTTTTTGCAACTTTTGTTTTGAATCACTTATTATAATCACATTTATAAACTACTTTAAAAATTTTTCATTGCTAAATGAATTCGTTTTAAATGTCTTTATTGTTTACAAATTTTATGATATAATCGATTAAGGAAAATTTGCAAAATGGTGAATAATATGAAAAAAAGTTTGAATGTGAAATATGCAATATATGTAAAAGAATATGAAAGATCTTATAAAATTAAAGATTATATTATTCAAAGATTAGGTAAAGATAATATTGATTATGATAATCCTAAATATGTATTTTCTATTGGTGGTGATGGAACATATTTGAAAGCTTTGCATAATTATATTTATTCAGATAATATTCAAGATATTGTTTTTATTAATATTAATACTGGTAATCTTGGTTTTTATTCTAATCTTGATGAAGAGGATATTGATAATTTAATGGATAATATTATTGATCATCAAGAATATGTATATCATGATTTGATTGAATTTAGGATTAATGATGAAGATAAAGCTAGATATTGTATGAATGAAATTTGTTTATATAGTTTTCCTGAAGCTGTAAAACTTGATTGCTACGTTGATGGTAATTTGTTTGAAAGTTTCTGTGGCAGTGGCTTAGTTGTTTCATCTCCAACTGGTTCAACGGGACTTAATAAAAGCTTAAATGGTGCTATTATTGATGAAAGATTAAAGACTTTACAAATTACTGAAGTTGCAGGAATTAAGAATAAATTCTATAAGACACTTGGTGTTAGCACAGTCCTTGATTCTAAAAGAGTTATTGATTTAATTATTAGTCCTGAATCTTCAGTTAAAATATCTTATGATAATATTGATTTTCATAGTGGTAGTGAAGAGAATTTTGAAATTAAAAAGATTAATGTAAGATATAGTGATATTAAGATTAAGAATTTGAAATATAAGCATAAAGATTTCTTTGAAAGGGTAAAGAAAAGTTTCTTAGAAAAATAATATGTATAAAATATTAGAAAAGAAAATATTAAATAAAGATGTAACTAAAATGATAATTGATGCTCCACTTGTTGCAAAGAGATGTGAAGCAGGTCAGTTTATTATTTTACGTGCTAAGGATGATAGCGAAAGAATCCCACTTACGATTAATGATTATGATCGTAAGAAGGGCACAATTTCTATTGTTTTTCAGGTTGTTGGGGAAGCAACAATTGAACTTAATAAATTATGCGAAGGCGATGAAATTGAGACTTTTGTCGGTCCATTAGGCAAGAAAACTGATTTAGATGGCCTCAAGAAAGCTATTGTAATTGGTGGTGGTCTTGGTAGTGCCATTGCTTATCCTCTTGCAAAAGCAATGAAGGAGAAGGGAATTGATGTTACATCAATATGTGGTTTTAGAAATAAGGATTTAATTATTTTAGAAGATGAATTTAAAAAAGTAAGTAATAAATTAATAATTACAACTGATGATGGAAGTAATGGAATTAAGGGTTTTGTTACGGATAGATTAGAAGAATTGTTAAAGGTTGGTAGTGATTATGATGCTGTTTATGTTATTGGACCTTTAATCATGATGAAATTTGTATCACTTCTTACTTTAAAATATAATTTGAAAACCATTGTGAGTATGAATCCATTAATGGTTGATGGAACTGGTATGTGTGGTGGTTGTAGACTTACTTATGATGGTAAAATCAAATTTGCTTGTGTTGATGGTCCTGATTTTGATGGCCATAAGGTTGATTTCGATGAAGCTATTTATAGAAATAATATTTACAAAGATTTTGAAAGAAAGAGAAAAGAAGATTGTAATCTTTTAAAATGAGGAGTAAATGAATATGAATAGTGAAAAGAAAGTCGAAATGAGAGTTTTAGATCCTGAATATAGAAGACATTCAATTGATGAAGTCAGTTTAGGATATAGTAAAGATGAAGCTTTGATTGAAGCAAGTAGATGTTTAAATTGTAAGAATAAACCATGTGTACAAGGTTGTCCTGTTAATATTGATATTCCTGCTTTTATTAAGAAAATCAAAGAAGAGAAATTTGATGAAGCATTAACCATTATTGAAAAAGAATCATCTTTATCAAGAATCTGTGGAAGAGTATGTCCACAAGAAAGTCAATGCGAAAAATATTGTGTTAGAGGCATTAAAGGAGAAAGTCTCGCCATTGGTAGACTTGAAAGATTTGTTAGTGATAATGTTATAAAGAATAACAATAATATTGATATTGTTAAGAATGGTAAAAAGGTTGCTATTATTGGCTCTGGTCCTAGTGGATTATCATGTAGCTATGATTTAATTAAATTAGGCTATGATGTTACCATTTATGAAGCATTACATTTAAATGGTGGTGTATTAATTTATGGTATTCCTGAATTTAGATTACCTAAAAAAATTGTTAGTGATGAAATTGATAAATTAAAAAATTTAGGTGTTAAATTCATCAATAATTGTGTCATTGGTAAAACCTTATTATTAAGTGATTTGATTAATGATTACGATGCAATCTTTATCGGTAGTGGTGCAGGTTTACCTAGATTTATGAATATTCCAGGAGAGAATTTGAATGGCGTATTAAGTGCAAATGAATTTCTTACGAGATTCAATTTGATGAAGGCTTATCTTGAGAATGCGAAAACACCTATTTTTAAAGCAAAGAAATATGCTGTAGTTGGTGGTGGTAATGTAGCAATGGATGCTGCAAGATGTGCACTTAGACTTGGTGCAAGTGAAGTTCATATCATTTATCGAAGAAGCATGAATGAAATTCCAGCAAGGTTAGAAGAGGTAATACATGCAAAAGAGGAAGGTATTATTTTTGATACTTTAGTATTACCAGTAGAAATAATTGGTGATGAAAACCATTATGTTTCAAAAATAAATTGTGTAAGAATGGAATTGGGTGAACATGATGAAAGTGGTAGACGTAGTCCAGTTGAAATTCCTGATTCTCTATTTTCTATTGATTGTGATGCAGTAATTATGGCAATTGGTACTAGCCCTAATCCATTATTAAAGGAGACTAGTGAAGGTTTAATTACAAATAAACGTGGATGTTTAGTAGTAAATGAAGATACACTTGAAACATCAATAGAAAATGTATATGCTGGTGGGGATGCTGTAACTGGTGCAGCAACTGTTATCTTGGCTTGTGGAAGCGGGAAGAAAGCAGCTGAACATATTAATGAAAAATTATCAAAAAGAGGTTAAAGATGAGATACAAAAATATTGAAGGTTTAAAATTTAATCCATCATTACTTGGTATGGGTTGTATGAGATTCCCTACTTTAAGTGATGGTAGTATTGATAAAGCACAAGTAAAAGAAATGTTTAAATATGCTTTATCACATGGTGTTAATTACATTGATACAGCTTGGCCTTATCATGGTGGTAAAAGTGAATTAGTAGTTGGTGAAATGATTAAGGGTTATGATCGTGAAAGTTTCTATTTAGCTACAAAATTACCAACATTTAGTTATGATTTGTTGAAGAATGCAAAAGAAATCTTTAATAAGCAATTAGAAAAATTAGGAGTTGATTATATTGATTTCTATTTAGTTCATGCTCTCAATAAGACGCGTTTTGAACAAGTTAAAGAATTAAATATTCTTCCTATGTTAGAAGAACTTAAGAAAGAAGGAAAGATTCGCCATATTGGTTTTTCTTTCCATGATAATTATGAAACTTTTGAAGAAATTATCAATTATTATGATTGGGAATTCTGCCAACTTCAAATAAATTACATGGATGATGATAAACAAGCGAGAATCAAAGGTATTGAACTTGCAACTGAAAAAGGATTGTTTATCATTGTTATGGAACCATTAAAAGGTGGTGCGCTCGTTAATTTAAGTGATGAAGTTAAAGATGTATTTAGAAAGAGCGAAGAATCAAGTGAAGATTCATTAATTAAATGGGCATTCAGATATGCTGCTAGTTATGATGCTGTAAAAATTATCTTATCTGGTATGAGTAGCTTAGATCAAGTTAAAGATAATATTAAAATATTTGAAGATTTAAAAGATTTAAGCGAAAAAGATAGAGAAATAGTAAAAGAAGCTAAGGCTAAAATATTGTCACTTACAAATAATAATTGTACAAGCTGTAAATATTGTATGCCTTGTCCTGCTGGTGTTAATATTCCAGCTGCCTTTTCAGCATGGAATAGATATAAGATGTATGGTAATAATCAAACTATTAAGCGCGATTATTTTGAAGAACACTCTAAAGATTTACCATCTTTATGTGTTAAATGCGGAAAATGTGAAACATTATGTCCACAGCATATTGAAATTAGAAAAGATTTAGAAAAAGTATTATTAGATTTCGGAGATTAATATGAGTAAAAAGAATAAGAAAAACGTTGTTTTATTTGATAAATTATCATTTTATATTATGTCTTGCTTTACAATTTTAGCTGGAATAATTGCTTTAGGATTTATATTTTTAGAAGGTGTAGATATTAGATATACAGATCCTGATACTAATCTTGCTGTAGAAGGTTATAAAATGTATACATGTATCTTTGGATATAAAAAAGAAGTAGCTTTTAATGTTTATTTATTAGCTACATATATCTTGATTCTTGTTACTTTATTCCTTTCAATTGGTACATTTGTATTTTATAAATTCAGCGAAAAGAAGAATAACGCACAAAAGAAGGAACCTTTTAAATATTTAAGAGTATTATATCTTATTATTTTTGGTTTTTATTTAGTTTGTATTGCAGGTTTATCTTTATCTAGACAAATGTTTTTATGGGTTAACAAAACTGATTTGATTGTTGCTGCTAAGAATTATATTTATCTTGGCTCTTCAGCATTCATCGGTATTGTTGCACTTGTTTTTGGTGCTTTTGCTGCACTTAAGAATTGGTCAATTATTAATAATGAATTAAAAAAATAGAATAAATGAGGCAAATTAATAATGAAAAAATTAGTTATTTTTGATTTGGATGGTACATTACTTAATACAATAGATGATATTACTAATTCACTTAATAGATCACTTATTAAAGTTGGTCTTTATTTAATTAGTAAAGATCAAGCTAAGTATTTTGTAGGTAGTGGAGTTGATATTTTAATTGAAAGAGTATTAAGATATGAACTTAAAGACAATTACGATTCAAATAAAGATAACTATTTTTTTGCTTTAAAAGATGCTTATGTAAAAGATTATAGTCTTAATTGTAGGATTGATACTAAACCATATGATGGCATTAAAGAATTAATTATAGAATTAAAGAAAAAAGGGATTAATGTTGCTGTGTTATCAAATAAACCACATGAAGATACTATTAATGTAATTAATTATTATTTTGGTGAAGATTTCTTTGATATTGTATATGGCAAAAAGCCACATAATAAGATTAAACCATCTCCTGATGGTGCTTTTGAACTTATTAAAGAATTAGAAAATAGATATTCTAATAGATATAAAAAAAGCGATATTATGTATGTAGGTGATACATCTGTAGATATGGAAACAGCTAAAAATATTGGATGTGAATCAATTGGCTGTCTTTGGGGTTTTAGAAGTATTGATGAACTTACACTTGCTACATATATAGCAAATAATCCACTTGATATTTATGATTTAGTTAATAAGAATTATGATGGAATTATAATATTAAATAAGCATGAAAATATTAGCAGTAATAATATTATCAATGATTTAAAGCATGAATTAAATAAAGATAAATTCCCAATTTCTAAAATTGGTCACTGTGGAACTTTAGATCCTATTGCTACTGGTGTGATGGTTGTTTTAATTGATGGTGCAACTAAATTAAGTAATTATTTAATGAGCGATGAAAAAGAATATGATTGCTTAATGGAACTGGGAAAGTCTTATGATACTTTAGATATTACAGGTAAAATCATCGATGAAAGAGATTTAAATCAAAACGATTTAAATTATGTAATTAATTATATCGATTCAGTATTTAACTCCTTAAGTGGTGAAAGATTACAAACTCCACCAATGTATTCTAGTATAAAGAAAGAAGGAATTAAATTATATGAATATGCAAGGTGCAATGAAAAAATAGAAGTTAATGATAGATTAATTAATATTAAAAATATTAAATTAATTGATGATATTAAATTAATTGATAATCAAATATATATATCATTCCATAGTGTTGTATCTAAAGGAACATATATTCGTTCATTATGTAAAGAGATTGGTGATAAATTTAATATGCCTGCTAGCTTAGTTAAATTAAATAGAACAAGAAGTGGTAAATTTGATTTATCAATAGCAAAAAGAATTGAAGAAATCATTAATGATAATAAGAATAATAAATTAGAATTCATTAACATGATTGATTGCATGAAATTAATTGGAATTAAAACAATTGAGATTAATGATTATTTATTTAATCGTGTTAAGAATGGTAATTTAATTAGACTTGCTTTAAATGATAAAGAGGTAGGATTAATTTATAATAATCAGCTTATTGCTTTATATGAATTAAATGATAAAGATAATAATAATTATAATAATAAAAACTCCTACAAAGTTAAAATATTATGGAGATAATTTATTACGGAGATAATTTATTATGGAGATAATTTATTATGAAAATAATTAGAATTGATGATTTAAATAATCTTAATAGTATTAATAATAATATTAATAATAATATTATCAATAATACTATTATTACTATTGGTGTTTTTGATGGTATTCATTTAGCACATAAAGCTTTAATTGATACAATGATTAAATATAAACAAAATCATAATATTTATATTGGTGTTATGACTTTTGATCCTCATCCTGATTTTGTTTTAAGTAAGCGAGATAATGATGGTTATATTACACCTATAAATCAAAAGATCCAGATGTTTGGAGATTTAGGTATTGATTATTTATTTTTAATTAATTTTAATAAGAATATTGCTTCACTTGATTATGAATCATTTTATGATAAATTCTTAAAAGATTTTAAATTTTTTGTAGTTGGTTCTGATTTTAGATTTGGTTATAGAGCATTAGGAGATGCTAAATACTTAAAAGAAAAAAAGAATGAATCAATAATTTTAGATGAAATTAAAAAAGATGATGAAAAAATATCATCATCATTAATTAGAGAATTATTGAATAAAGGTGAAATTAAAAAAGTAAATAATATATTAGGTCATCCTTATGAATTGTTTGGTAAAGTTGTAAAAGGTGCTCATATTGGTACTAGTTTAGGTTTTCCAACTGCTAATATTGATTTAAGTGATGATTATATGAATATTAGAAGTGGTGTTTATTTATCAAAAGTATGCATTAAAGATGACAAACATGAATATTTTGGTATTTGCAATATTGGTAATAATCCTACATTAAATTATGTTAATCGTAAAAGATTAGAAGTTCATATAATTGATTATAATTATCAATTATATGATAAAGAAATATCGGTTGAATTGATTGATTATTTAAGAGAAGAAAAGAAATTTGATAATAAAGAAGAATTAATTAATCAAATAAAGAAAGATCGCGATAATGCAATTGAGATATTGAATGTAAATAGAGGTGAAGAATGAAAATATTGATTGTAGCTGCAATGGATAATGAGATTGCTATTGTTTTGGATAAATTAAAAGAGAATAAAATTGATGTAAAAGAAATTGAAGGATTTAAATTCTATTTAGGTAGTTTATATAATAAAGAAATCATTTTAGTTCAAAGTGGTGTTGGTAGAATTAATTCTGGAATTTTAATTACTATTGCAAAGCTTAATTTTGACTTTGATTTAATAATTAATATTGGAATTGCTGGTGGTCTTAAAGAATTATCAATTTATGATATTGTAGTTGGTGAAAAGACTATTTATGGTGATGTAGATGTTACATCATATCTTAATAAATATACTTATGGACAAATGTCAGGTTGCCCTAGATATTTTGAAGGAAGTAAAAGAGTACTTGATTTGATTAAGGGTGATAAAGATGTACATTTTGGGACAATTTGTTCATGTGATAAATTCACAACTAGTGATGAAGAAGTAAGAAAATTAATTAATAATTATTTTTCTGATCTCAATGTTTTAGCATTCGATATGGAGAGTGCTTGCTTTGCTCAAGCATGCTATCGCTTGAGTATTGATTTTATTGCTATTAGATTCATAAGTGATATTATCGGTAGTGCCTTCCAAAGTGATGTTTATGCGAAGAATGAAGAAGATGTACAAAAATTTGAAAAATGTAATAATTATATTTTAAGGATTCTTGAAAAGATATAAAAGATGTAGCTAGAATAGAAATATCGATAATGATATTTCTATTTTTGTTTTATAAAAAAGAACAGTATAATGAACCAGTAAGTTGAAACTATTGTAGTCAATGAGGATGTAAGTAGTGAGTTTCGGGTTGGCTGTCGTCTTGCTCATACACAGTGGTTTTTAAATGTTCCATTAGTGCAGTTCACTAAGGAGTTTTTATTCCTTCATAAACTTTTTTAATAGAAAAAGTTTTATTAATAACAAAAACTACTTGACACTTGTATAAAAATGTATTACAATTGAATTACAAATGTGGAGGTGAATTAAATGGCAATTGTTCAATTTAGAGTAGATGATGATTTGAAAATGCAAGCTACTTCTGTATATGAAAAATTAGGAATTGATTTGTCAACTGCTTTAAGGATGTTTATGAAAAGAAGCGTATTAGAAAATGGGATTCCTTTTACTATGGTTTTAAGTAATGAACCATATGATGCTTCAAAAGCAATTGATGCAATGCGTAGTATGCAAAGAAAATCAGAAGAAAACGGTAATTCGGAAATGACTTTAGATGAAATTAATGAAGAAATACGCCTTGCGAGACTCGAAAGGAAAAAGAGAAAGTGAAATATTATGCAGTAATTGATACTAATGTAATAGTTTCTTCATTTTTAAAAGAAGGATCTATTCCTGATCGAATTGTGTCTTTAGCCTTGAATGGTCCTATAATTCCATTAGTTAATGATGAAATTATTAGTGAATATACTGAAGTACTTACTAGAAACAAATTTGGTCTTAGTGAATCGGAAGTAAAGGTTTTTCTTAATGAATTTATTAAAAGAGCATTATTCTTAGATAAAACTAAAACAAATGAAGATTTTGATGATCCTGATGATATTGTGTTTTATGAAATTATTTTAACAGCAAGATCTGCCTCAAATGCTTATTTAATTACTGGTAATAAGAAACATTATCCCATAAAATCATTTGTTGTTACACCAAGAGAAATGATTGAAATAATAGAAAAAGATAATAAATAATAATATTCTTACAGAATAAAAACGGCCCAGCTCGTTATTGAGTTGAGTCGCTTTTATTTTTTTTAACTTTAATCCCTAATAAAACGCTTCTTTTAGTGTTTTAATTAATGCTATTCCTTGTAGCGAATTACTTATGAATTATTTTCCTTATCATGAGATGGATATAATGCATATTGTATCTTTGTTTCAAGATAGAATTAATAAGAATAATGCTTTAAAGCAAATAAGAAAGCAAAGAAATTTGACTCAATATGAATTATCAATTCTTTCTGGTGTTCCAGAAAGGACTATTGAGTCTTATGAATAAAATAAAGTGGATATTACAAAAGCACAGGTTGATACTATCTATTATCTTTCTAAAGCATTAGGATGTAAGATGGAAGATTTGATTGTTTGAGGTTTTTTGTTAAGCTTTTATTTAAAATTGTTAGTTTTAATATTGTAGTATCCGCATCAATAAAATAAAAATAAATATTTGATTGCAAAAGAATAATAGTAATGATATAATCTAATGGTATGTTGAAAGGAATTAATCATGGCTTGGAAAATTGCTATTGATGGACCTGCTGGTGCAGGTAAAAGTACAGTTGCAAAAATAATTGCAAATCAACTAAATGGTGAATATTTGGATACTGGAGCAATGTATCGTGCTATAGCTTTGAAAAGTATTCGTGTTGGTGTTGATTTTAGCGACTTAAGTGCTATAACTGATGATGATTTTGAATTTGTCAATTCAACAGATGTTGTTTTTAGTGGTGGTGACATCTATTTGGATGGTGAATGCGTATCTGATTTAATTAGAACACCTGATATGTCAAGCAAGGCATCATTCGTTTCTAAATTTGGAGTTGTTAGAACTAGATTAGTTTATTTGCAACAATTGATGGCTAAGAGTATTAATGTAGTCATGGATGGTAGGGACATCGGTACTGTTGTTCTTCCTGATGCTGATCTAAAGATATTCTTAATTGCATCCCCTGTTGTAAGAGCTGAAAGAAGACAAAAACAATTAATAGAAAAGAGTGGTAGTGCACCTGATTTAGATACAATTATTCAAGAGATTAATGCTAGAGACTTACAAGATTCAACTCGTGCTATCAGCCCATTAAAAAAGGCTGATGATGCTGTAGAGATAGACTCATCATATCTATCAATTGATGAGGTAGTACAAAAAATTTTATGTTTATTTAAAGAGAGAGGTTTAATTATGGAAGACGTTAAAACACTTAACGAAGAAACAAAGGATGCTGAAGTTAAAGAAGAAGCTGTAGAACAAGAAGAGAAAGTGGAATCTGTTGAAGAAAGCTCTCAAGAGACTGAAGCAAAATCAGAAGAAAAAGCTGAAGCAAAATCAGAAGAAAAAGCTGAAGCAAAAGCAGATGCAAAAGAAATGCAAACAGTTGAAGGTGTTGTTGTTGAGGTTCAACAAAGCGAACCTGAAAAGACAAACAAGAATGGTGAAGTTGTAAAGAAGGCTAGAGAAGCTAGAGTTTTAGTTAAACTAGATAATGACCGAGAAGGTTTCTTATATATGAAAGAAATCGCTGATTGTGAATCTGAAGAAGATTTATTCTTCAATTATGTTCCTGGTGATAGAGTAAAACTAGTTGTAAAGAAAGTTTATGAAGATGGTGGTAAATTATTATTATCTCAAATCTTACTTGCAAAGAAAGAAAGCTTAAAAGATTTCCAAAAAGTTATCGATGATCACGGAACTTTCACAGCTAAAGTTGTAAAACTTATTAAAGTTGGTTTAATTTTAGAATATAATGGTTATTCATGCTTATTACCAACATCTCAAGTTAACGCTAAAGAAGAGGAACTTGAAGGTTTAGTTGGAACTGAAATGGAAGTAGCTCCTATTAGAGTTGATTTAAACAGAATCAGATTAATTGTTTCACAAAATGTTGCTAATGCTATTAAGGCTAGAGAAGAAAAGAGTGTTTATATCGCTTCCTTAAAAGTTGGAGACGTTGTAAAAGGTACTGTTAAGAAATTAGAAGAATATGGTGCTTTTGTTGAACTTGAACATGGTGTTGAAGGTTTATTACACGTTTCTGAAATAGAACACAATAGAGTCGTTAAGATTGAAAAAGTATTAAATGTTGGCGATGCTGTTGAATGCAAGATCATCAAATTAGATGAAAAGCATATTGGCTTATCAAGAAAAGCATTACTTCCTAATTACTGGAAAGATTTCATTGATAGTGCTAAAGTCGGTGATGAAGTTGAAGGTGAAATTGCTGAAATTAATAAATTCGGTGTAGTTATTAATTTAGCAACAGAAATTCAAGGCTTCTTACCAAAGAGCGAATTTGCTTATGAAAGAGATGTTCAAGTTGAAGATTTCTATAAAGTTGGCGATTCAATCAAGACTATGATTATTCAATTAGATTCTAGTAAGAAGAGAGTAATTCTTTCTAAGAAGCAATTACCAGATAATCCATGGAATACAGTTCAACTTAATACTGGTGATGTTGTTAAGTGCGTTACACTTAAACAATTACCTACAGGAGTTAAGTTTACTACATTAGGTATTACAGGATTCTTAAATGCTGTTAATTATGGCGATAAGACTGAATTTGCACCTGGTGATGAATTCGAAGCTAAAGTTAGATTATATGACCCTAAACAATATAGATTGACAGTTACTGTTAAGGAACCACGTCCAAGAGAAGAAAGAATTAGAAGATCAAATGATGTATCTGAAATGAGCAAATATCTAAGAAATCAAGAAAAGATGAATGCTACATTTGCTGATTTTCTAGAAAAGGACGAGAAATAATTAATTATGCGTGGAGTTGTTGCCATAGTTGGAAGACCTAATGTAGGTAAATCAAGCTTGTTTAATCGAATTATCGGTGAAAGAATGTCAATTACAGATGATGCTAGTGGTATAACAAGAGATAGAATTTATGGTAGAACTTCATGGTTAAATCAAGAATTCAGAGTTATTGATACAGGAGGGATCATCTTAAAAGATGAGCCCTTTTCTAAAGAAATAAGGGCACAAGCAACACTTGCAATTGACGAAGCTGATGTTATTGTTTTAGTAGTAGATGCTAGATGTGGAATTACAGAAGAAGATAAAGATGTTGTAAATATCTTGAATCATAGTAAGAAAAAATATATTGTAGCTGCTAACAAGATGGACGATGTTAGTTTACAAGAAAACATCTATGAATTTTATTCTTTTGGATGTGAAACAGTAATTGGAATTAGTTCTCTTCATGGTATTGGTATTGGTGATTTATTAGATGAAATTATTAAGAATTTACCTGAAAAGAAACAAAAAGAATATGAAGAAGGAACAATTAAATTCTGCTTAATTGGTCAACCTAATGTAGGAAAAAGCTCTCTAACTAATGCAATCATTGGTGAAGAGAGAGTAATTGTTAGTGATATTCCTGGAACTACTAGAGATGCCATTGATACTACTTTCACCAGAGATGGAAGAAAGTTTGTTGTCATTGATACAGCTGGAATTAGAAAGCAAGGAAAAATCTACGAGAATGCTGAAAAATATAGTTATCTAAGAGCTATGAGTGCAATAGAAAGATGTGATATTGCAGTTATTGTCTTAGATGGAACTAATGAAATATCAGAACAAGATAAAAGAATTGCTGGCTATGCTAGAGAATATAATAGAGCACTTATCATTGTTGTTAATAAATGGGATATTGTACATAAAGATGATAAAACAATGCAAAAATATATTGAAAAAGTACATACTCAATTTCAATTTATGGATTTTGCACCTGTTGTATTTACAAGTGCATTAAAGAATGAAAGAGTTCATACCTTACTTGATAAAATTGAAACTGTATATGAAAACTTTAATCGACATGTTCAAACTAGTATTTTAAATGATGTTTTATTAGATGCAGTATTGATTAATCAACCTCCAGTATTTAATGGTAATAGATTATCTATTAGCTATGCTACTCAAAGTGATGTTATGCCACCTACTTTCGTTTTATTTGTTAACTCTGAAAAACATATGCATTTTTCTTATTTGAGATATCTTGAAAATTCAATAAGAAATGCCTTTGATTTTGAAGGTTCTCCAATTAAATTTGTATTAAGAAAAAAAGATGGTGAATTCTAATGATAAAAAAAGATTATATTGATAGAATTGTTTCTAATAATGAAGATATTAAAAGAAAAGATGTTGTTTTAATAATTAATCAATTATTTGAATTAATGTCTCAAGATTTAATTGATGGTGAAACTATCACAATATCTAATTTTGGTACATTTGAACCATCAATAACTAAACCTATTAATGTTTATAGTCCTTATGATGGCAAACTTATTAAAGTTGATAATCAATTAAGAATTCATTTTAAAACTAGTAATTATATTAAGAATAGTTTTAAAGATAAATAATTATTATAAATAATAAACATTAAGTATTTAAACTTTTTATCTATGTTATATCCATTACATATTATAGATAAGAAGTTTTTTTATGACTGAATTTATGATTATGATATTATATATTAAAAAATATTTAATATTTAAAAAAAAATATATTTTTAGTACCTTATAATGATTTACGTGTTATAATCTTATAGATTGTGAAAGAAATATAATAAAGAAATTATGAAAATATTACTAGCTACACATAATAACAACAAAAAGAAAGAAATATTAGATATATTTAAAGATAATGGCGTTAGAGATATTGAAATTGTCACTTTAGAGGATTTAGGTGATTATGAAGATATTGATGAGACAGGTCTAACATTTAAAGAGAATGCTTTTATTAAAGCACATTATGGCTTTAATAAATTTCATCTACCTACAATTGGAGAAGATAGTGGCCTTGAAATAGATTATCTTGATGGAAGACCAGGTATTTATAGTTCAAGGTATTCAGGACTAGGTAATGAAGCTAATATTGATAAAGTATTAAATGAACTAAAAAATGTAAAAAAAGAAGATAGAAAATGTAATTTCATTTGTACTATTTGCTTTATTGAAGATAAAGTAACTAATTATTATATCGGTAAATGCTATGGTTATATTGGCTATGAAAGAAAAGGAAATAATGGCTTTGGTTATGATCCTATTTTTATGATTGATGACAATTCCTCTCTTGCAATGCTATCTGAAGATGAGAAGAATAAGATTAGTCATAGATATAATGCATTCATAAAATTAATTGATTATTTAAAAGATTATTCAAAATAAATATATAAATAAATATATACAGTATATAAATATATACACTATATAAATATATACAATATATTTTATATTAATAATTGTTGAGGTGAAACTATGAGAATTATTGATATGCATTGTGACACTATTAATGAATTAATGAAAGATGATAAATTAATTTTACGTCAAAATGATTTAATGATTGATTTAGTCAAATTACGTAAAAATGATTATTTATTACAATGCTTTGCAATGTTTGTTCGTTATATTAGAGATGATATTCCTAATTATAATCCTTTTGAATATTGTAATAAGATGATTGATAAATATTATATTGAAATTGAAAAGAATAAAGATCTTATAAGACCTGTATTTTGTTATAATGATATTTTAGATAATATTAAAAATAATAGATTATCTAGTTTACTTACAATAGAAGAAGGTGGAGTTTGTTTAGGTAATATTGAATTCTTACGTAATTTCTATCGTTTAGGTGTTCGTATGATCACTTTAACATGGAATTATAAAAATGAATTAGCTTCTCCAAATATTGATTATACTAATTTAGATACTCATACTAGAGATGGCCTTATATTTTATCCTAATTTAGTGGATGGATTAACTGAAAAAGGAATTGAATTTGTTCATGAAATGAATAAATTAGGTATTGTTATAGATTGCTCACATTTAGGTGATAAAGGCTTTTATGATGTAATTAAATATAGTAATAAACCAATTGTATGTTCTCATTCATGTTCACGCCATGTTTGTAATCATGTTAGAAACATGACTGATGATATGTTGTTTAAACTTAAAGATAATGGTGGAGTTGTTGGTATTAATTTCTGTCATGATTTTTGTGTTGATGATGATAGATTCTGTACAATTGATGATTGTATTAAGCATATTGTTCATATTAGAGATTTAATCGGAATAGACTATATTGGCTTAGGATCTGATTTTGATGGTATTGGTAATTCAAAAATCGAATTAAAAGATGCTACTGTTATGCCTAGATTAATTGAAAAATTAAGAGAATATGGCTTTAGTGAAGAAGATATTGACAAGATATGTTATAAAAATGTTTTAAGAGTGTTTAAAGCAAATTTTGATTATTAGTTTTTAAATTATTAGTTATTTAGAAAGGAATTTATTTTAAAATGGGCTTTATTAATGAAAATCGTATAAGAATAAAATTGAATTTAAAAAGACAATATAAATTAATGCAAATTAGTGATTGTCATGTAGTAAAATCTCATGATGATTTATCTGTTAAAAGTGAGCTTAACTGGCTGGGAATGAAGCAATATTTCGCTAATGTTCATAGAGAAAAATATGATAGTACAGTTCACTCAATTTCTTCAATTTCTTGTCTTAACAAATTAATAGATTATTGTAATCAAGAATCTCATGACTTAGTTATGTTAAGTGGTGATATTATTGATTATTATAGTTTAGAGAATTATCAAACTTTATGTGAATCTTTAGCTAAATTTAAAGATAAATATTTATTCGTTTGTGGGAATCATGAAAATCCTAGTAATAAATATAAAGATATTTCTATTTTAAAGAATCCTAGTGTTCAATTAGTTGATTTAGGTGAAATATTTGTAGTTGGTGTTGATAATTCAGAAAGATGCTTTAAACAAGATCAATTGGATTTCTTAATGAAATTAAGTGATGTAAAAAAGCCAATTATTTTGTGTATGCATTATCCTATTATTACTGAATATAATCAAAAATTCTTTAAAGAGAATTATAATGATTATTATTATATTGATTATAAAGATTGTGATGAAACAACTGAAAAATTCATTAAATTTATTTGTGATAATGATGATGTTAAAACTATATTCTGTGGTCATTGTCATGGAATGAGTGGAACATATTTCACTAATGAAAAAAGACTATATGTTTGCTCAAGTGGTTTGATTGGTGCTATCAATGAAATAATCATTGAATAAAAATGTATTTATTATATTTTTAAAAAGAGAATTTTCATATTCTCTTTTTTTATTTTGGTTTGTTCAAAATGAAAATGTTTACTTTTTGAAATGGTCGTATTATAATGTATGTAAAAAAAGTAAATAGAAAGGAAAATATAAAAATATCATGAAAAAGAATTTGTTTTTAGTTATTTTGTTTTTTGCTTTTGCGTTAGTAGCATGTGGTGAAAAAGTTGATCCTACAATTTCTGTTGATAAAGATGATGTTTCTATTGAAGTTGGTAAAACTGAATCTATTAACATCAAAGCTTTAAACACAGAAGAAACTATCACTGTCACATCTGCTGATGACTCAATTGCGACAATTCAAGATGGTGTTATTTCTGCTGTTGGTGTTGGTGAAACTACTTTAACTATCAATTGTGGCTCTTTAACAAAGACTATTAAAGTTACAGTTACACCTGAACCTGCTGAAACATTCACAGTTAAATTCCTTAACAGTGATTATTCATTAATTGAAACTCAAACTGTTGAAAAAGGAAAAGACGCAACTCCTCCAACTGTAGATTCTACAGAAGAGAAGAAGTTCATTGGTTGGAGTAAGCCTTATACTAACATTACTGCTAATGTTACATGTGTAGCTATGTATCAAGATAAATACACTGTTACGTATAATGTAGCTGGTGGTGTTATGGAAGGTGAAGGAACTACTTCATATTTTGCAGGAGATACATTTGATTTACCTTTAGCTCATAAATCTGGTTGTAAATTTATGGGTTGGGAAGATTCTGAAAATCCTGGTGATTTAATTGATAAATTACCAAGTGATGCTACTGGTAATAAATTATTTACTGCTAAATATGCTGAAGTTAGTAAATTCAATGTTGAATATGATTTTGTAAATGGTATTTCATCAGAATTATATTTGGCTAGTAAGGAAGTTGCTGTTGCTACTTGGTATATTGACAACTATAATGCTGTTAAAGGTTCTTATTGGGGTGGAGCTTATGCTAATTATTCATTCATCACTAATAAATCTAATGACCCAGGAGCTACTTTCTCAGATCGTTTCTACATTGCTGTAGATAGTGAAACTGGCTTATATAAGGTTGTTTCAATCTTATTATCTGGTGCTTCTAGTTGGCCAAATGGGGCTCAATATGTAATTACATTCTCATCTTCATATAAAAACCATAATGCTTTCCACAATGAAGCAGTTAAGGTTGAAGTTGGTGATTATGTAGTATTTGATGGTGACTTCACACAAATTAAGAAGACTGGTTCTCCTGAATCAGTTAATGTTTACTTCTTTAGAGAAGACCCAACTGTATCAGTTGTTAATAAAGTTGTTAATAGTGAAACTGATCAATTAATTGCTCCAGTTCGTTTAGGATATAAGTTCTTATATTGGGCTGATGATTATGGACTAAAAGTTACTTCAATTAATCAATTATATAACAATGCAAAATTAAAAGCTGTTTGGGAAGAAAGAACTCCTGTTACAGACATTTCTACAAACGATGTTCCAGCAGAACTTAGAACTGGTGAAACATTCAAGATTAATGCAAAAGTTGTACCAAGCGATGCATATTTCCAAACTGTATCATTCTCTACATCTAATCGTGATATCATTGATGTTGATCAAAATGGTAATTTAACAGCTAAGAGTGCTGGTACTTGTCAAATTACTATGGTTGATTATATGAAGAGAGTTACTAATGAAAAGACAATTACTGTTTATTCAATCGACTCTATTGACCTAAATACTGGTAGTTTCACTGGTGTTATGGCTGTTAATGATACATTCAAATTAGAACCTATTGCTGTTGGTAAGAATATTGATAATGTTACATTTACATTTACATCATTAACACCTAACATCGTTAGTGTTGATGCTAATGGTAATATTAAAGCTTTAGCAGTTGGTAGTGGTAATATTCAAATTAAGGATAGTGCTAATCATACACTAGAATTTGGTGTTACTGTTGCTTCATTTGATGAAAATAGCAAAGTTGACCAATTATTAAAACTACTTGCTGAAAACAATATGGCTACTGTTCAAGCTGGTAACGTATCACTTTATGATGATGGTACTGAAAAATATTATAAAGCTACTTATGGTAGTGTTAACTATTTCTATTTTGCAAAATTTGAAATTAATAGAAGTAATGCAAATGGTGTAGCTAACCCTGATGGTAGCCCAATGACAAGAAGATTTGATGCTACTCATGATGATTCAATTCAATATGTTACAGTTCATGACACAGCAACTTTAACTGGTAATGCAAATAGTACTGCTGCATCAATGAATAATAGTGGAACTAATAGTTCAGCTACTATCCATTATGTTGTAGGTTCTGGTGGTATTTATCAAGCTGTTACTGAAGACTTCATCGCATACCATGCTGGTGATGGAACTGGTAATAAGATTGAATATTATAACACTGGAGTAAAAGCTCCTACAACTGGTTCTCAATATCCAGCATATGGAATTAAGAAGACAGATAATGGTTATATTTATACTATTAATGGTCAAGATACAACTATTTCAGTTCCTAATACTGGTGGAACACCTAAACTTACTCATTTAGGACCAATTTGGAAGATAGTTGACGGCTATTATTACATTGGTAAGACATGGCATTCATCTGGATATGGCTATGTTGGCTCATATGGTGGAAATAATAACTCAATTGGTATTGAAATGTGCGTTAATATTGGTGGAGATATCTATGATACATGGCAAAGAAATGCACAATTAGTTGCAGATATTTGTATTAGAAATAATTTAGATATTACTAGAGTTAAGATGCACAATACTTGGACAGGTAAGAATTGTCCACAATGCTTAATTGCTGGTCATTATTGGTGGAACTTCATTAAGATGGTTCAAGCTAATATGACTATTATGACTGAATATAAAGATGCAACTATTTCTGTTACATCTAATAATCCAAATATTGTTAATAATGATGGTAGAATTGTTAATGCTCCAGCTACAACTACTAAAGTATCTTATACTGTAACAGTTAGTATTGGAACAGAAACTAAATCAATGACATTCTATAACATTGTTCCTGGAACAACTACATGGGAACAATGGAATGGTTCTTATGCATCTAGCAAGATTTGGAACAATGGTCGTTTCTCAAGTAATGACATTGTTGATTTACCATATATTGACTAATTAATTATTATTAAGATATAATAATGTTATAAAATAAAAGATAGAGGATGATAGATAGATATTTTTATCATCCTCTATTTAAAGAGGTGAATTATGTTAAAAAAAATATTAAAAATCTTAGGTATTATTCTAGGTGGTTTGGTATCTTTAGTTATTCTATTATTCTTAGTTTTAACTATTTTTGAATATCGTCCAGATGATATAGAAGAATTAGCTATTAACAATAACCAAAGCAGTGTTGTAGAAAAGGGAACAGAGTATCGAATTGTTACTTGGAATGTAGGATATGGAGCATTAGGAGATAATGCCGATTTCTTCATGGATGGTGGTACTCATGTTTATACTTCAAATAAGAAAAGAATAAAAGACAATATTGATTGTATTCAAAGTGAACTAAATTCGTTGAATGCTGATTTTATTTTCTTACAAGAAGTAGATGTTGCTTCAAGTAGATCTCACATGGTTGATGAAGTTGAATACTTTGCTGATGCACTTCCTAATTATGGTTATACTTATGCATTGAATTATAGATGCTTATTCGTTCCAATTCCTTTCCCACCAATGGCTAAGGTTAAAAGTGGTATAATGTCATTTTCTAAATTTGAAATCAGTGAAGCAAATAGACAAGCTTTACCTTGTCCATTTAGTTGGCCAGTTAGTCTTGCTAACTTAAAACGTGGATTAAGTATTCAAGTATTTGATATTAAAGATACTAATAAAAAGCTTTATATGATCAATTTCCATTTAGAAGCTTATGATGATGGTGAAGGTAAGATTGCACAAACAAAAGTATTAGTTGATTTATTAGAATCAATTTATGCAAATGGTGATTATGCTATTGCTGGTGGTGATTTCAACCAAACTTTGTCAACAATTTCAGAAGATAAATATCCGATCACAGAAGAAGGTGGTTGGGCTCCAGGCATTATTGATGTAAGTGGATTTACTAATTTTACAGCTGTTATGGATGATGCTACTCCTACATGTAGATCATTAAAGGTTCCATATGTTGATGCTAATAAAGCAACATTCCAATATTATTTAATTGATGGTTTTCTTGTTTCTAATAACATTGATATTATTAGCTATAATACAATAGGTTTAGATTTTGTGTGGTCTGATCATAATCCAGTCAAAATGAATTTTAAAGTAAATTAGTTAATAAGAATAGTTACTATTTGTAAAATAGTTATAATTTTTCTTTACTTTATATAACGAATATATTATAATGGATATGCTATAAAAAGTGAGGTGAGACGGAATGCCAAAAACAGTTGTTCGTGAGAACGAAAGTTTAGAAGATGCTTTAAAGCGTTTTAAACGTGATGTAGCTAGAGCAGGTACTCTTGCTGAACTACGTAAACGTGAATATTATCTTAAACCAAGTGATATTCGTAAAATGAAAAAAAGAGCAATGAAAAAGAATCGTTATAAATAATTAAATTTATAATTATAAAGTTATTATTTATATCAATACCTCCAAAAAGATATCATTTAAATTTGATATCTTTTTCTTTTTTTTACATTTTTTAATGTTCTTGTGTTATAATCTAGTTAATAAAAATAATATAAATGGAGATTTAATGGAAAACATAGTAGAAGTAAGTACTTTAACAAAAATTTATGAACTTAAAGATAAATCAATTGAAGCAAAGCTTTTAGGCCCTAATAATATCATTTTAAAAACAATTGAAGATGAATTAAAACTAAATATTATTATTACTAAATCATGTGTATATGTTAATAATGATAATCTAGAAGATATTAATAAGAAGATAATTATTATTATTAATTCTATTGAAGATTTAATTAAGATTAATTATCCTTTTACTAATATTGATATTATCAATATCATTAAAGCTATTGATAATAAACAAATAGATGATTTAATGAAAATATTGGTAAACAAAGAAGTTTTAACTGTATTAAATAGCGGTAAAGCAATTTATCCTAAAACAGTTAATCAAGCTAGATATATTAATGCTTTTAAAAATAATGATATTATTTTTGGTATTGGTCCTGCTGGAACGGGCAAAACATATTTAGCTGTTCTTTTTGCTAGTCAAGCGCTCAAGAAAAATGATATTAAAAAGATTATTTTAGTAAGACCTGTTGTTGAAGCAGGGGAAAGATTGGGCTTTTTACCTGGTGATTTAAAAGAGAAAATTGATCCTTATTTAGTTCCTTTATATGATGCTTTAAATGATTGTTTTGGTAAAGAAACAGTTGATAAATTGATTTTGAAAGGTAATATTGAAGTATGCCCTTTAGCTTATATGAGAGGTAGAACTTTGGATAATGCGATTATTATTTTAGATGAAGCACAAAATGCTACTCTTCAACAGATGAAGATGTTTCTAACTAGACTTGGCTATCAATCTAAAATGATTATCACTGGTGATATTACACAAATAGATTTAAATAGCACTTATCAATCTGGTTTGATTCAAGCTAATAAAATCTTACAAGATATTAAAGGAATTGAATTTGTTCATTTTGAGAGAAATGATGTAATGAGAAATCCTATTGTTTATAAAATTATTGAAAGATATGAAAAATATAATATTGAAAGTTAAATAATATATGAAGATTAATACTTATTTACATATTGATAAAAAATCAATTAATTTTGATTATAAAACTATTATTAAAACCTTAGCAAAGGCTATCGAAGATAGATTTAAAGATAAAAAAGAATGTTCATTAGTTATTACTAATAATGAAGAGATCCATTATTTAAATAAAATTTATCGTAATATTGATAGACCAACTGATGTATTATCATTTGAAGAAGAACGAGAAAATGAAGATGATAAATATTTAGGTGATATTATTATTTCAATTGATAAAGTTTATGAACAAGCTTTAGAATATGGTCATTCCAATGAACGTGAATTTGCGTTTTTATTATGTCATGGCTTACTTCATATTAGGGGATATGACCATATGGAAAAAGAAGATGAAGAAATCATGTTCAAATTACAAGATGAAATATTAGATCAAACTATTTATAAAAGATAAGACGCGAAAACGGAGATAAAATATGAAATATAACAAAATAGAAAAAGATAATTTAGTTTATTCAGAAATGTTTAGATTAGCTAAAGATGTTAGAGAAAATGCCTATACTCCATATTCACAATATAAAGTTGGTGCTTGCGTTCTAATGAAAAATGGCAAGATGTTTACTGGCTGCAATGTTGAGAATTCATCTTATGGATTAACTGTTTGTGCTGAAAGAAATGCTATTTTTAAAGCAGTTTCTAATGGCTATAAGCCAGGTGATTTTAAGGATATATTAATTGTTACTGATTCTAAAGATAGTATTGCTACAGCATGTGGTGCTTGTAGACAGGTCATTGTTGAATTCTTTGATAGTGATTCAAGAATCATCAATGCTAATCTTGAAGGTGATTATTTTGAATTATCTTTGGAAGAATTATTGCCTTTTGCTTTTACTAAAGAGGACTTAGATTAATGTTTAAGTCAGGTTTTGTGTCTATTATTGGTAGACCTAATGTTGGTAAATCAACATTCTTGAATTCTTGTTTAGGTCAAAAAATATCAATTATATCTCCTAAAGCTCAAACAACAAGAAATGCTATCAAAGGTATTTATACAGATGAAGAAGCTCAAATTGTATTTATTGATACTCCTGGTATTCATAAACCTAAAAATGAGCTTGGTGAATTTATGAATAAACAAGCATTATCATCACTAAATGATAGTGATTTAGTATTGTGGATCGTTGATAGTACAGAAGAATATGGTAGTGGAGATATGTACATTAAACATATTTTAGAAGATGTGAAAGTTCCTTTAATTATCGCTTTTAATAAAATTGATAAAAGCATTATTGCTAAAAACATTAATGTTAAAAGCATTAATGCTTTGTTTAATGAAAATAAAAATAAATTCTTAGATAATTTGAATTATTCATCTTCTATTGACATTAGTTCATTAAATGGAACAAATGTTGATAAATTAATTGATGTGATTAAACAAAATCTTGATGAAGGACCAATGTATTATCCTAAAGATGCTATCACTGATGAACCAGTTAGATTTATTGCTTCTGAAATAATCAGAGAAAAAATCTTTTTATTAACTAAGGAAGAAATTCCTCATTCAGTTGCTGTTATTATTGATGATATGAGAGCAGATGAAGAGGGTTTAATGAATATCTTTGCTACAATTTATGTTGAAAGGAAGAGTCAAAAAAAGATTATCATTGGTGAAGCAGGATCAATGATTAAAAAGATTGGAACGCTAGCAAGAAAAGAAATTAATCTTTTAATTGGAGAGAAAACATATCTTGAATTATGGGTTAAAGTAGAAGAAGGATGGAGAACAAAAAGAAGAACTCTATCTATGTTAGGTTATAAATAATATGACTAATAATGAAGATAAGAATATTGGTATTATTGTGAAAAACATGGATTATAAAGATGATTCTAAAATCATCTTTATAATAACAAATGAAGGCTTGATTAGTTTAATTGCTAGAGGAGCAAATAAATTAAAAAGTAAGAATAACGCTTATACAAAGATATTAACTAAAATTGAATATAATTCTAAAGGTAAATTTATTACAACAGCCAAGATTATCCATAATTATAATAATATTAAGGTTAATATTGATATATATACTAAAATTCTAATTATTTTAGAGATGTCTTATGTATTAGCGCCTCATATTACTGATTATGAATTATTCTTTAGATTTCTATCTGATATTTTAGATTTAATAAATAATTATAAATATAGTGATTTGATTAATTTATATGTTCTAACATTTAGAATTAAATTATTATATTTATTAGGTGTTGCTCCTATTTTATCTAAGTGTGTTTCTTGTGGAAGAAAAGAAAATCTAATTGGTTTTAGTTTAGATAATGGAGGTATGCTATGTTTGAATTGTGCTTCAGACCTTAACAAAATCAACCATTCAAATTATATTCAGCTTTTTAGAATTTTATATCTTACTAAATTAGATAAATTGAATGATGAATATTTAATTGAATTAAATAAATCATATAATGAAGAAGATATTGAAAATATAGATAAATTAATTAATTCATATTATGAATCTTATTTAGGATTTAAAAGTAAAAGTAAAGAAATATTAAATAAAATTTAATGCATAAACTTTGTGAAAGAATATAAAGTTTATGCATTTTTGCATTTATTTTGAAAAACGTATGAACATTATATTGTTGTTTAAAATCATATTTTTTGCATTTATATATATTCAAACCTCTTTTATTGAGGTGATTAAAAGAAGATAAATGATAAAAAATGTAATATTGATTATAATTAACAAATCGATAGAATAATATTATATTTATAACAATATTATCTTTTTTTTATATTCTAATTGCGAATAATCTTTTATTATGATAAAATGGTATGATAATAGATATATAATAGGATTACTATGCAATTAGGTCGTTTTTATAATCTATTTTAATAATTTATATAAATTAAATAAAATCAAATTAAAAGGGGTAGGATATGTTTCGTAAAACAAAAGGTGTTCATATTAGTGAGTTTCCTGAACATAAACATATTAGTGATTCTAAGCCAATCATTAATTATTTAGATCCTGAATTTGTTTACATTCCTTTAGTAGAGCAAGGTGCTTTATGTGAAGTTAAAGTGAATGAAGGCGCTATGGTTACAGTTGGTCAAGTTGTTGCTATGAAGACTGGTAGATTTGGTTTGCCAATTCATTCATCAGTTTCTGGTAAGGTTGTATCATGTAACAAGAAGATGTGGCACAGTAGTGGAAAGCTTGTTGATTGCATTCAAATTAAGAATGATTTTCTATATACAATGAGCGAATCAATTAAACCACTTGAAGACATTACACCTGAAAACATTGCTTTAAAAGCAAAAGATTGTGGAATAGTGGGTCTTGGTGGTAGTGGTTTTCCTACTTATGTAAAATATCAGGTAAAGACAGCAATGGATTATGTTATCATCAATGCTGCTGAATGTGAACCATTCATTACTTGTGATTACCGTTTAATCTTAGAAGAAACTGCATCATTATTTAGTGGTATTAAATATATTATGACTGCAGTTGGTGCTAAGAAGGGTGTTATTGCTATTAAGGAAAACAAATATGAAGCAATTAAAAAAATAAGTGAATATATCGTAACTAATAAAATTATGGACGTTGATTTATTCTTCCTTAAGGATGAATATCCAGCTGGATGGGAAAAATACATCGTACAAAGAGTGACAAAGAAGAATTATAATGGTTTACCTAGTGAAGCTGGTGCAGTTGTTAATAATGTTGCTACAGCTATTGCTTTGGCTCATGCAATTGAAGAAGGTATGCCACTTGTAACTAAGGTTGTTACTTTCACTGGTTATGGTTTGAAGAATCCACAAAATGTTAGACTTAGAATTGGTACTAACGTTAGTGAAGTAATCAAATCTTTAGGTGGTTATACTGATGATAAATGTGATTATTTGATGATTGCTGGTGGGCCAATGACTGGTCAAACAGTGGCATTTGAATCATTAGTTGTCAATCGTTCACTTGGAAGTGTCTTAATTAATGAAAGATTTAAAGTAGAAGAACTTCCATGCTTGGGCTGTGGTAAATGTGCTAGTGTATGCCCTGCACATTTAACTCCAACTCAAATTAAGCGTGTATTAGAAGCAAAAGATACTAAATTATTGGAAACATTAAAACCAACTAGATGTGTTCAATGTGGCTTATGTTCATATATTTGTCCATCTAGAATCAGTTTAACAGAAGCTGTAGGCAAAGCAAAAGCTTTTGTTATGAAGAAATAGAGGTATTATATGGCTGATAAAAGATTTGCTTTAAGTAAAGCTCCTCATTTAAGAAAGAGTGACTTTCCAAAGGTTTATGGTACTAGTGTTATAATGCGTGATTTATGCATTGCTTTAGTTCCATTAATCTTATTCGGTTGGTTAAAGAATGGATTATATCCATTCATTCAAATAGATGCTACTAGCTTTTATGATTGCATAAGACCACTAATGATGGTTATCATTGGTGCTTTATCCTCATTTTTAAGTGAATTTGTTTTCTTTTTAGTCGCAAAAAAAGATAAAGAATTTGAAGGGCTTACTAATTATAAAGAAAAATTTAAATATTTATTACGTAAAGCATTTAAATCATATTCCATTATTCCTGGATTAATGATTGCTATGATTTTACCTTTATATACACCAATTTGGGTATTAATCATTGGTTGTGTATTTGGTTCTATTGTTGGTAAGATGTTATTTGGTGGTTTTGGTTATAACATCTTTAATCCTGCTTTGATTGGTTATGTATTTGTTATTACTGCATTCTATGGTGTAATAACAAAGAATGGTGGTTATTTAAATCCTAGTGAGGCTATCAGCGTTACAACTGGAGCAACTCCGCTTAATGACTTTAAGTTAGTTATTAGTGGTGCTAAGACATTAAATGAGATATTCAATGTTCATGGTAGTTTACTTAATTTCTTGATTGGTAATACAGGTGGAAGCCTTGCTGAAACTAGTGCGATTTTATGTTTTATTTCATATTTGTTCTTAGTATTAAATGGTGTTATTGATTGGAAATCACCACTTGTTTATATTGGAACAATTTTTGTATTTAGCTATATCTTAGGTGCATTCTTGGGTTATGCTGGTACACTTAATTTTGCTTTATTTAATGTATTATCTGGTGGTGTTTTGTTTGGTGCTGTATTCATGGTGACTGAACCAGTTACTTCACCTAGAGATCCACTTGCAAAAATATTCTATGCTATGTTTATGGCTTTGATTACTATAATGTTAAGATTCTTAACAGACTTCAATGAAGGTGTTGCAACATCAATTCTATTCATGAATATGTTTACTCCTGTTCTTGATATTAAATGTGCACAGCTTCGTGTTCAAGATATTATGAAGAAGAAAGTATTAGGATATGCAGCATTTTCATTAATTGCTGTTGCTATTGTCTTATTTACTGTACTAAGTTTAGTAGGAGGTAAATAATAATGGTTAAACAAAAAGCAATTAAATATGGTATTTTCCTATGTGTATTAGGAATTATCGTGGGTGTATTACTTTCAGTTGTTAATGCGATAACAAAACCTGTTATCGATAATTATGAAAAAGAAAAAGTAAATAATTTATTACTTGATTATAATGATACTTATGATTGGAATGATTCCGACATTACTGATAGTATTGAAAATCTTCATCCACAAATTTTGAATGTTTATGCTGGTAAACTTAATGGTGAAGAAGTAGTTAGAGTTTATAAAGTGCAAACAACTGGTTATTCAAGTGGTGCTATTGTTTCAATGATTTATATTGAAAACAATAAAATCATGAAAGTTTCCATTGTTTCTACAACTTCTCAAACTAAAGGTGTGGGATCTAAAGTTGAAGATTTATCATATTTAAAAATTTATGAAGGTAAATCATGCTCAGAATATAATAATGATGTTGCCCAAAATCATAACAACAAGAGTGTTGATGTTATTAGTGGTGCTACAGTTAGCTCACGTGGTGTGATTTCAGCTGTTATTATTGCTTGTACTGAACATTTGAGTGGGGAGTAAGATTATGGCAAATAAGACTTCACTTAAAACAGAATTTACAAAAGGATTATTTAAAGAAAATCCTATTTTAGTTACAATGTTAGGATTATGTCCTACTCTTGCAATTACAGTTAGTTTAGAAAATGCACTAGGAATGGGTATCGCTTTTGCGTTTGTATTATTAATGAGTAATATCGTTGTTTCTTTAATAAGAAAAATTGTTCCTAGTGAGATTAGAATTCCTGTATATATTGTTATTATTGCAACCTTTGTTAGCATTGTGGAAATGCTAATGGCTGCATATTTACCATCACTATCTGATAGTTTGGGTGTATTTATTCCATTAATCGTTGTTAACTGTATTGTATTAGGTAGAGCAGAAGCTTTTGCATCTAAGAATGGTGTTTTGCCAAGTATTATGGATGCATTAGGTATGGCTGTCGGTTATACAATGATACTTGCACTTATTGCTTCTATTAGAGAAATATTAGGTTCTGGTACTTTAACAATCTGGGGGTCACTCGTTCTTGATATTAATAAATTATTTGGAAGTAATGAAACCCTTCCAATCTTCTCATCATTCTTTATTAGTCCAGCTGGTGCTTATTTAGTATTAGGTATTATCTTTGGTGTAGTTGCTACAATCAGGATTAGCAAAGAAAGAAAGCAAAAAATGCTAGAAAAGAAAGCTGAAGAAGAGAAAAAAGCTAAATTATTACAAGAAAAGAATAATCAACAATTAAATTTGAACAAAGGAGCAGGTGAATAATATGCAAGTATTATCATGGTTAATCGGTGCTATTTTAATTCAAAATGTTATATTGTCACGTTTCTTTGGTACTTGTCCTTTCTTAGGAGTTTCAAAATCTAAAGATTCAGCTGTTGGTATGGGCTTAGCTGTTACCTTTGTTATGACAATGGCGGCTACTGTTTCATGGTTATTATATAAATATGTTCTTGTTGCTTTTGATTTAGTTTATATGAAGACTATTGTCTTTATATTAGTAATTGCATCTTTAGTTCAAATTATTGAGATGTTTATCAAAAAGTTTTCACCAAGTTTGTATCGTGCTTTAGGTATTTATTTACCATTAATCACAACAAATTGCGCGGTTTTAGGACTTTCCACAATAGTAACTGATGGAACATATACATTCTTAAAAGCTATTATTTATTCATTTGGTTCAGGAATTGGTTTCTTGTTCATCATTTACATCTTTTCAATTTTACGTCAAAAGATGGAAACTTCTCCAATTCCAGAAGGCTTTAAAGGAATTCCAATTGCTTTAATTACAGCTTGCTTAATGGCTATGATTATTGCTCGTTTTGCGGGGGTTGCATAATATGCTAGCAATTTCTTTTAAAGTTATATTACCAGCTTTGATTGTAATGGCAGTACTTGGCTTGGTTTTTGGTGTATTAATTGCCATTCTTTCTAAAGTATTGCATGTTGAAGAAGACCATAGAATTGAAGAAATTGAACACATGCTACCTGGATATAATTGTGGTGCTTGTGGAAAAAGTGGTTGTCATGCTGTTGCTACAGCAATCGTTGAAGAAGGTTTTTCTCCAGATTACTGCAAGCCAATAAAGAAAGATCAACTTGAGAAATTAAAAGAATACTTAAAAGAAGCATTAAAAGAGGAATCAAAATAATAATTTATATAATATTTTATTATTAAGTTTTATTATCTTCCCTCTTGCTTTTAAAAAAAGGATATTGATTATGGAAAAAAATAAATTAACAAAATTAACAATGGAAGAATTAGTAACTTATCTTAGACATCAAGGTTTTGTTTATCAAGGCAGTGAAATCTATGGTGGTCTTGCTAATGCTTGGGATTATGGTCCATTAGGCGTTGAATTATTGAATAACATTAAAAAAGCTTGGTGGAAGAAGTTTGTTCAAGAAAGTCCAACTAATGTTGGTATTGATGCTGCAATTTTGATGAATTCTAAAGTATGGGTTGCATCTGGTCACGTTGGTGGATTCTCTGACCCTTTAATTGATTGTAAGAGTTGTGGCGTTAGATTCAGAGCAGATAAATTAATCGAAGATGCAACAAATGGTGAAGTAACTGGTGATGGTTGGAGCAATGAAGCATTAATGGCTTACATTAAAGAGCATGAAATTAAATGCCCTGAATGCGGTAAAAGTAATTTTACCGATATTAGAAAATTCAATTTAATGTTTAAGACTAACCAAGGTGTTATTGATGATGATAAAAATATCGTTTATTTAAGACCAGAAACTGCTCAAGGTATCTTTGTTAATTTTAAAAATGTACAAAGAACAACAAGAAAGAAAGTTCCTTTTGGTATTTGCCAAATTGGTAAGAGCTTTAGAAATGAAATTACTCCTGGTAATTTTATCTTCCGTACTCGTGAATTTGAACAAATGGAAATGGAATTTTTCTGTAAACCAAATACTGATTTAGAGTGGTTTAAATATTGGAAGCAATATTGTTTATATTTCCTTGCTAGTATTGGTCTTGATGAAGCAAGATTACGTTATCGTGATCATGCAAAAGAAGAATTAGCATTCTATAGTAAAGCTACAACAGACATTGAATTCAATTATTGCTTTGGTTGGGGTGAACTTTGGGGTATTGCTGATAGAACAGATTATGATTTAAGTGTTCATCAAAATCATTCTGGCGAATCTCTTGAATATTTTGATCCTGAAACAAACGAAAAATATTTACCTTATGTAATTGAACCTAGTGTTGGTGTTGCTCGTTTATTACTTGCTGTAGTAGATAGTGCTTACGATGTTGAAAAACTAGAAGATGGTGATGAAAGAGAAGTATTAAGACTTCATCCATTCTTAGCACCTATTAAAGTTGCTGTTTTACCACTTACAAATAAATTAAATGAACAAGCTACTGCTTTATATCAAGATCTTGCAAAAGAATTTAATTGTGATTATGATTCTGCAGGTAAGATTGGTAAAAGATATCGTAGACAAGATGCAATCGGAACTCCATTCTGCGTTACATTTGATTTTGATTCATTAGAAGATCATGCAGTAACAGTAAGAGATCGAGATACAATGGCTCAAGAAAGAGTAAAAATAGAAGACCTTAAGTCTTATATTGAAAATAAAATTAAATTTTAAGAATTAATTATTATGTTTTACCTGTAAATATTTAATAACACAAGAGATTCTTTCTTTTGATATTCTTAATATTTGTGATAAAAAATAATAAAGATAATTAATTTAATTATAATTTTTTAGTAAAGGAGGTATTATCATGAATAGCAATGTTAACAAGAATGGACCAAGTCTAAGACAACAGATTATTGAAAAAGTTGATATTGTTAATGTTATTGGTGAATATGTACCTCTAACTAAAAAGGGTGCTAATTATGTTGGATTATGTCCATTTCATGATGATCAAAACCCATCAATGTTTGTATCTCCTACAAAAAAAGTCTTTAAGTGCTTTAGCTGTAATGCAGGTGGTGATGTTGTAAAATTTGTAAGTAGATTTAAAAATATCACAGACATGCAAGCAATGAGAGAACTTGGAGAAAGTGTTGGAATTACCTTCAAATTAACAAAAAAAGAAATAGAAAGAAAGAAAAATGAAAAATATTATAATGTTTTGAAAGAAGCAGCAGACTTCTATTCTTTCTATTTAGAAAATGTTGTTGAAGCTGAAGAAGCAAAGAATTACATTCATGGTCGTGGTCTTGATGATGAAACAATCAAAAGATTTAAGATTGGTGCAAGTGGAGAAAATGATGAATTATATAATGTCTTACTCCAAAAAGGTTATTTACCAATCGAAATGATTGATGTTAATTTAGTTAATAGCTATAAAGATAAATATCATGATGTATTCAAAAATCGTATTATCTTCCCACTTGAAAACTTAGATGGTGAAATTATCGGTTTTTCAGGTAGAAGATATAAAATTAATGATAATGATGCTAAATATTTAAACACAAAAGATACTGTTGTCTTTAAGAAAGGTGATATTTTATATAATTATCATGATGCTTATCGAAAAATCAAAGACAATGATTGTGTTTATTTATTTGAAGGTTACATGGATGTAATTGCTGCAGTTCGATGTGGTGTTGAAAATAGCGTTGCTAGTATGGGGACTGCTTTAACCCAAAATCAAATTAATGCTATTAAGAGATTAACAAATAATATTATTATTGGTTATGATTCTGATGGTCCAGGTGTTATGGCAACAATTAAAGCAATTGATAATTTAATTTACAATAAAATGAATATTAAAGTTATTAGAATCCCTGATGGTAAAGATGCTGATGAATTCATTTTAAAGAACGGAAGAGAACAATTGTTTAATTGCCTTAACAATAATGTAATTAATGCGATAGATTTCATTTATGATTTCTATTTAAAATATTTAATAAAAGATGATATTTCATCTATTGATAAATTCAAAGTTAATATTTATAAAGCTATTGCGAAATTCGATTCACTTACTATTACAGAGAATTATTTAAAGAAACTATCAAATGAAATTAATATTTCAATAGAAAGTTTAAAGATTGATTATGAAAAATTCTTTAATAGTTATAAATATGAAATAGAAAAAGCAAAAGCTGAATTTGAGAATAAGAATAACTACTATAATAATTATGACAATAGTTATAATAATTTTAATAACAATAACTTTAATTATTATTCTAATGAAAACAAATTTAATAACAATAATCAATATGCTAATAATGTAGCAAATGAATTTGATTATAATGATATTCCTCCAATTATTGAAGATTATGGTGGAGTATTACAATATCAAGATGATTATCCTAATAATCAACAAAACCAATATGGATATAGTAGTTATCAACAAAAGAAACAACTTAATAATAATACCAAGAAATTATCTGAGAAATCTGAAGAATTCTTAATCCTAGTATCTTATAATAGTAAAAAGAAATGTTTAGAAATTAAATCGAGAATAGAAGAATCTTATGTTGATCAAATTAATCATGATATTTTAGAAGAAATATGTAACTTATATCATGATTATGAAAGAATCGATGAAAAGATGATATTTAGTAAATTAGATAATGAAGAAGAAAAGAGATTAAGAAAAATATTAGATAGTAGTATTGGTAATATTAATGATATAATCAATGATGAAAAACAAATAAAGAAATGTATTGAAAATGTAAAGAAGTATGCTTATATTGCAGTTAAAGAGGATTATTTCAATAATCCTGATAAAGATCTAGAAACTTTGAAGAAGATTGAACAACTTGCAAAGCAAACTACTACTATACGTTTTAAAAAATAGGAGGAGGGCTATTATTATGGCGTTATCTGATAAACAATTACAAAGAGTTGATGAATTAGTTGAAAGCTATCGTTCTAAAGGGAAAATCCCTTCAGATTTGATTGCTCAAATTGCTTCGCCTGAATCAGATGATTATGATGCAATTATCAGAATGTTTGAAGATGAAAACATCACAGTATTAGAGATGTTAGATGATGATGAAGTTGGTGTATTTGATGATGACGATTTAGATGCTGATGATATTGACTTTTCAGCATTCGAGGAAAATGATGATTCTTTTGAAGAAGCAATCAAAGATGATAAAGAATTCAATGATTTAAATCAGGAAATTGAAAATGACTTAAAGAATAAAGATATTGATGAAATTGTTTCATCTATCGTATCTCCTGCTTTGGCTGATGATCCAATAAAGATGTATTTAAGAGAGATTGGACAAATAGAATTGCTTAAGACAACTGAAGAATTAGATTTAGCTAGAAAAGTCCAAGATGGTTTACTTGCTAATGAAAAAATCAGAGCTTATTCAAAGAGAGGCTTAAAATTAAGTGATGCTGAACTTGCTGCACTAGAAGAAAAAATCGATATGGGTTATGATGCAAGAGATGTTTTGATTGAATCTAACTTGAGATTAGTTGTTAGTATTGCAAAGAGATATTTAGGTCGTGGAATGCCATTCCAAGATTTGATTCAAGAAGGTAATATGGGTCTTATGAAAGCCGTAAATAAATTTGACCCTACAAAAGGATTTAAGTTTTCTACATATGCTACTTGGTGGATAAAACAAGCTATTACAAGAGCAATTGCTGACCAAGCAAGAACTATCAGAATTCCTGTTCATATGGTTGAAACAATCAATAGATTAACAAGAACTCAAAGAAAACTAACGCAAGAATTACATCGTGATCCTACAAGTGAAGAACTTGCTGCTGAACTTCATATGAGCGTTGAAAAAGTTCAATCTATTCAAAAAATAGCACAAGAACCAGTTTCTCTAGAAACACCAGTTGGTGAAGAAGACGATTCAACATTAGGCGATTTTGTTCATGATGAAGCTAATCCAAATCCTCTTGAATATACAATTAATGAAGCTTATAGAGAAGAAATTGATACTGTATTAAAGACTTTAACTCAACGTGAAGAGAAAGTATTGAGATTAAGATTTGGCCTTAACGATGGTAAACCTCACACATTAGAAGATGTAGGTAAAGAGTTTGGTGTAACTCGTGAAAGAATTCGTCAAATCGAAGCTAAGGCAATTCGTAGATTGAGACATCCAACGAGACAAAACAGATTAGCTCAATATAAATAAATTTTTTATATTGAGTTATGCTTTTATAAAATAGCCAAGTTATAACTTGGCTATTTCTTGAAAAAGGTGCTTTTTATGAAACAAAATAACAGAAATCAAAATTTAAAAAGACTTAAAAGAATCAAAGATTATATTTATCCTTCAAAAATCATTATGGATATTGGTTGTGATCATGGCTATTTAATTAAACTTGCTTTCGATGATGAGAAAACTAAAATTATTAAAGCTTATGCAGTCGATAATAAAAATGGTCCACTTAATCAAGCAAAAGATAATCTAAAGGAATATGATAATGTTATATATTTATTGCAGGATGGCTTATCTACCTTTTATGATGATGTTGATTGTGTCGTTATTGCTGGTATGGGTGGAGAATTGATTATAAGAATCTTAAATGATTTCTTTAATAAAACAACAATTAATCATAATTTAAAATTCATTCTTGAAGCTAATAAACATAGTGAGAAAGTCAGAGAATTCATGTTTAATAATGGATTTGTTATTGATAACGAAAGTATTATATATGAAGATAATAAATATTATGAGATAGATTCTTTTGTGAAAGGGAATATTAAATATTATGATTATGATATTATGTTTGGTCCAATCAATTTAAAAGAAAGAAATAAAGAATTTATTGATAAATGGAATAATTTATTAACTAAATATAAAAATATTGTACAAAAGATTGATGATAATAATGATAAATCATCTGATAAATCAATTATTGAAAAGAAATTATTAATTCAAAAAATAGAAGAAGTATTAAAATAAGAGAGGTATGAAATGGCTAAAAAAATATTAGATTTAACTAATTATTTAGATGATAGATTTCCAATCATTAATGCTAGTGATTTTGACCAAAAATGCACAGGATTCATTATTGGATCTAAGAATAATGAAATAAAGAAAGTGTTGCTTGCTCTCGATTTGACATTAGAAGTAGCAAAACAAGCTAAAGAAGTTGGTGCTAATTTTATTATCACTCATCATCCTTTCTTGTTTAATGGTTTATTTAAAATTAATTTTGATAATGAAGTGGGTCAAACAATTAAATTCATGTGTGAGAATAATATGAATTTGTATTGTGTTCATACTGCCTTAGATGTTGCAAGGGGTGGAGTTAATGATGCTTTAGCAAACAAATTAAATCTTTGTGATATTGAAGGAATTGAAGAAAAAGATAACTTTTTAAGAACTGGTTATGTACCTAAAACTACCCTTTTAGATTATGCTAATTTTGTGAAAGAAAGATTAGAATTGGGTGGAGTAAGATTAATTGGTGATAAAGATACGATAATTCATAAAATAGGAATTGTTGGTGGAAGTGGTAGCAATGATATTTATGAAGCAAAAAGAAGAGGTTGTGATTGTTTGATTACTGGTGAAGTAAGATTAAATAGAGCAATTGAAGCTAAACAAATTGGACTTGCTATGATTGAAGTGAATCATGGAGTTGAAAGATTTGTGTTTGATGATTTGAAAAAAGAATTAGATGATAAATTCGTTGATATTGATTTTATTGTTAGTGATATTAATACTGATCCATTATATTTTGTATAATTATAAAAAATATATTTCTTGGAAATAATATTAAAAAGAAGGCTGTAAAAATCAGCCTTCTTTTTATAATGTGTGCCGGGCATGGCACTAATCTTACTGGTGAAAGTCCAGTCACGGGTATTTACCGCCAAGTGTAGCGAACCTCAAGCTGTTAGGAGTAATCCTATGGGTGAAGGAAGAGGTGTAGCAAAATCCTTGAGCCTACGA
>JAFSVH010000057.1 GCA_017450215.1 Bacilli bacterium
GTAGATAATCTCCTTTCAGTGTGGTTTGGTTGCTTACATTTTAACACAGATTATCTACTTTTTTAATGCAAATATAAAGTAATTATTAAAATAGATATAAGGTAGTGTATGTGTTAAAATTCTTGATTTTTGACACTACCAAGCACATAAAAAGGAAAAATATATGGAAGATATTAAGTGGTGTATAAATTATCTTAAAGATAAAAATAATATAAAATCATTGATAGATCTAGACGATAAATCTACTTTTAGAGCGCTTCAAAATATTACAATGCCGTATGATTTGTCAGATGAATTTTATTTGAAACAAGATAAGGTATTAAAAGAAATATTATCTAAAAAAGAAGTAGTTGATGCAAAGATATTTAGTGATGGTATTTCTATTTATAAAGGTGATATAACATTAATTAAAGCTGATGCTATTGTTAATGCTTGTAATAGTAAACTTCTTGGTTGTTTTGTGCCTGGTCATCATTGTATAGACAATGCTATTCATTCATTTGCTGGGTTACAAGTTAGACGCGATTTAATTAAAGTGATGGAAGATAAAGGTCATGATGAAGAGAATGGCAAATGTAAAGTCACAAGTGCTTATAATTTACCATCAAAATATATATTCCATACAGTTGGTCCAGTTTATTCAGGTAGTAGTCAAGATGGTATAGATTTAAAGAATTGTTATTTATCTTGTCTAAAAATGGCTGATGAAATGAAACTAGAATCAATTGTTTTTTGCTCTTTGTCTACAGGTATATTTGGCTTTCCAATTGAAAAAGCATCTAGTATTGCAGTAAAAACAGTTAAAGAATATTTAAAAAAGGAAAACAAGACAATAAAGAAAGTAATCTTTGATGTCTTTAGTGATCGTGATTATGAAGTCTACAATAGAAGAATTAAAGAGATTGATTGATGAGGCTGATGCGATAGTAATTGGGGCTGGTGCCGGAATGTCTAGTGCTGCTGGTTTTGAATATGGTGGAGAGTTTTTTAAAGAACATTTTCCAGAAATGGTGAAACTAGGGTATACGGATATGTATTCTGCTGGTTTTCATCACTTTGATAGTGAAGAAGCCAAATGGGCTTATTGGTCTAAACATATTTATTATTGTAGATACCAGGGAGTAAAAGAATTATATAAAGATTTACTAGAAGTAGTAAAGAATAAGAGTTATTTTGTAATAACAACGAATGTTGATCATCAATTTCGACTTGCGGGATTTGATAAGAATAGATTATTCTATACGCAAGGTGATTATGGATTATTTCAATGCTCAATTCCTTGCCATAATAAAACATATGATAATAAAGATTTAGTATTAAACATGCTAAAAGAGCAAAAGAATAATTTAATTCCATCATCTCTAATTCCTAAGTGTCCTATCTGCGGAAGAGTTATGGAAACTAACTTAAGAAGTGATGATAGATTTGTGGAAGACGAAGGATGGCATAAAGCTAGAGATAATTATTCTAAATTCATTGAAGATAATAAGGATAGAAAAGTTTTGTTTTTAGAACTTGGTGTTGGTTATAATACTCCAGGAATCATTAAGGTTCCATTTATGCAAATGACGTATAGATTTAATGATGCAATTTACATATGTATAAATAAAGGTGATAATTATATACCTGATGAAATAAAAGATAAGTCACTAGTATTAGATGAAGACATATCTAAGGTTATAGGCTTATTAAAATAATATTTATCTATTTTGTAGGGGGATTTAATCATGATAAAAATAGTATTTTTTGATTCCAAAGAATATGATATTGCATCATTTCTAAAAGTAATGGATAAGAACACATTTGAATGTAAGTTTTTAGAGGCAAAACTTACATTAGATACTGTTGATCTTGCAAAAGAAAATGATGTTGTATGTGTATTTGTGAATGACACAGTAGATGATAAAGTGATAGATAAATTATATGAATATGGCATTAAGTTAATTGCTTTAAGATGCGCAGGCTATAACAATGTAGATGTAAGATATGCTTTTAGAAAGATTCATGTTGTTCATGTCCCCGCATATTCTCCTTATGCAGTGGCAGAACATGCCATGGCATTACTTCTAACATCTATTAGAAGAATTCATAAAGCCTATAATAGAACAAGAGATTTTAATTTTTCTTTGACTGGTTTAGCTGGTTTTGATTTATATGGTAAAACAGTAGGAGTTATAGGAACTGGAAAAATTGGTAGAGTATTTATTGATATTTGTAAAGGCTTTGGTATGAATGTTATTGCATATGACAAATTTCCAATTGCTGATGCTAATATAGAATATGTAACATTAGATGAATTATTTAGAAAAAGTGATATTATTTCATTGCACTGTCCATTAACTCCAGATACTAAACATATGATTAATAATAATGCCATTAATAAGATGAAAAAAGGAGTTGTTATTATTAATACATCACGTGGTGCATTAATTGATACAGAGGCATTATTAGAAGGTATTAAGGATAGAATTATTGGTGCAGCTTGTTTAGATGTATATGAAGAAGAAGCAGATATTTTCTTTGAAGATAAATCAGGCCATATTATGGATGATGATACACTTTCTAGATTATTATCAATGCCTAATGTTATTGTTACATCACATCAAGCCTTCTTAACAAATGAAGCGTTAGATAATATTGCATCCACAACATTATCTAATATTAAATCCTATTTTGATAATGATGGTATGTGTGATAATGAACTATGCTACCACTGTGGAAACATTGAAAGTTGCAAAAAAAATCGAAAGCAAAGATGCTTTTAATTGCTAAACTATTTTATAATTAATTGATGATTGAGTTAATTATAGCAAATGTTTAGTTATATGTTTTTATGTTGATTTGTTTACGAATACATTCGTAGTCACGTTGAAAATCTTATGGGTTTAGAAAGGAAGGATTTATGAATATAAGTAAGATAGAAAAATTTATTGGCAAACAAAAAGTGAGTTTTATTTGCTCAATTGATGATGAAAATTATCCCAATGTTAAAGCTATGCTAAAACCTAGAAAAAGAAATGGATTAAATGATTTTTATTTTTCAACTAATGCATCATCAATGAGAGTAAAGCAATATTTAAAAAATCCAAATGCCAGTATTTATTTTTATCATAAGGGATTAATAAAATATGTTGGGGTTATGCTTAAAGGTAAAATGGAAGTATTAACTGATCAGGATACAAAAAATATGATTTGGAGAAAAGGAGACGCTATGTTTTATAAAAAAGGCGTGACTGATCCAGATTATTGTGTATTAAAATTTATCGCTACAAGTGGTAGATATTATTGTGATTTAAAAACTGAAAGCTTTGAAATTAAGTAATTGATATGTTTTTTAGACAAGAGTCGCTTACGTCGCAACAGACAGTCGAAACGATTTGCTGCCTTGACAAACGTTAGAAAACAGATCTGAAAAAAATAATATGATTAGGAGATAGGTATATATTTTGTGTAAATTAATATCGAAATCACTCATCCACGAGTACATCATCGATAATATATATTAAAAATATGTTTAATTATCAAATGAAAGTGAGAAAAAGAAATGGACAACAAACAAATACGGTTGCAAAACCTTGATTTATTAAAAGCTATATCTTTAGTGTTTATGTCATTGTGCCATATTGTTATTAGGATTGCTAGTCATACTGAAGGTTATGAAGATGACTTTGTTTTTGTTCTTGCCGATGATATCTTTGGATCTTATTTAGGTGTTGCTCACGCCTTTATGTTTGCGATGGGAGTTGGTGTTATTTTTTCAAGAAATCAATCTCCAACTCATCTTATAAAAAGAGGAATTTGTTTACTACTTTTAAGCTATATTCTTAATTTTTTCCGTTATGGCATTTATGCTATAGGACTTTCAATAATCGAAGGGGAGTTCATTAGTGATACTGTGCTTGCCTTAACTTGCCATGATATTTTAGATTTCGCTGGGTTAGCGCTAATCGTTACAGGGCTTTTTAGATTATTAAAGTTAAAAACTATTCATATCTTATTAATTGGAATTATTTTATCTATTATTGGGGGCCCTTTAGCGTTTGTTCTTCATTACGATTGGACTTTTAATTATTTCATGGGTTTCTTCTTTACAACTACAAAAGATGAATCTTGCTTTGTCTTTTTTAACTGGTATATCTTTGTTTGTGTTGGACTTATGTTTGGTGAATTATTGAAAAAAACTAATAATAAAGACAAACTTTACCGATATATATTAATAGCATCATCGGTTATCTTAACAATATATATAACCCTCACCTCGATTTTCGGTTTTTACTTTCTGACAAAAGAAAACTGGTATTATGCTTGTAGTTTTTTAGAGGATATTGGGTTTTTATCAATTGATTTCTTTTTATTATCAATGTTTCATTTTTTATTGAGAAAGAAAGATATTAATAAAGAGTATTGGTTTACAAAAGTTTGTAAGAATATTACACCTATATATTTCATACATTGGTGTATTATTGGTTTTATTGATTCAATCTTCTGTTATTTATTAGAAATAGAATTTCCTTACTATTTATTATTTATATTAGGAATTGTTGTTCTCATTACATCAATATTCTTAAGTGATTTATTGTGTATGATTAAAAAGAAAAAAATACTGAAGAAAAATCAAGCAACTGAGCAGGAATCCTAATTTCGACACAGTTCTTGGTGGAATAGAGTTTTATAACGATGTTTGATGTACTATATGCTGTTTGAAAAGGAGATAAAAATGGATAAATTAATTCATTTCTTTCAATATCAAGTAGAAGAACCGGGTCTTTTTTCTTTGTTTCATATTGTATTTTTAGTAATAATTGTTTCAATGACAGTTTTTATTTCTATAAGATTTAAAAATTGTAGTGAAAAGACATATAAAAAAATAATCCTAATCTGCTGGATCATATGTTTAATTATGGAAAGTATTAAACAAATAGTTAAAAGTTTTGTTTATGGCAGCCCATCATACTTTAAATATAGTTTTTATGATTTGCCATTTCATTTGTGTTCACTAATATATTATATTGCCCCAGTTTTGATTTTTGTTAAGAGAGAAAAAGCATCATTTCTATACGACGCTTTAAGTTGGTTTATGGCAATATTTTCACTATTTGGTGGAGTAATAGTTATATTATTCAACAGTATAGTTATGTCAACTTTACTTTATACCAACATTCAAACAATGATTCATCACGGTATTCAAGTACTATTAGGAGTTTTCATTGTAACTTGGAATAGGAAAAGATTAAATATTCATTCTTTTCTCAAAAGTTTAGTAATACTATCTGTTTATACTATTCTTGCTATATTAATAAATGTTCTTATTACCCCAGTATCAAATGGAATTGATATGTTCTATGTCAATCCATATGAAGTATCGGTAATACCGGTGATAAATGAAATCCATAGAAATGTAGGGTTTACTCCATATTTGATGGTTTATTTGTTACTAATCATATTGATGGGCTTTATTACCTATATGGTAGAAGTGTTAATCGTAAATAAATTTAACTTTAGATGTGTATTTAATAAAGGTGATTCTAATGAAAAAAGAGAAGAAAATATATAATATACACAAAATCAATATGATGAGATGTATAGCCGGCATAACTATGGGTGTTATTGTGGTTATTTTATCCATCGTCGCCCTTATTTTGAATGTCGCCAATTATTATCAGGATGTAGTTCCCGAAGCAGGAATGGGTACATTAAGAATGTTTACGACCTTATCAAATTTATTGGTTGCTATTGCTGCGTTTTTAATCATTTCTTATCAGATCGATGGTATAAGAAGAGGCGAATACCATTTGCCTCACTGGATCATTGATTTATTATATATAGGTGTAACTGGTGTTGCAATAACCTTTTTTGTCGCTATAACTGCAATAAGCGCTGCTCAGGGATTTGGTGTTGCGATGTTTAGCAAATCTAATTTTTTCTTGCATACAATAAATCCTATAATTGCGATAATTCTTTTTACGTTTATTAACTGCGATCACTTTGTCAAATTTAATAAATCTTTCTTAACTTTAATTCCTTTACTATTTTATGCCGTTGTTTATTATATAATGGCTATTAATATTGGAGAGGCAAATGGTGGTTGGCGTGATGTTTACGCTCTAAATTCATATATACCTTGGCCAATAACTTATTTAGTATTAGCGATGATTGCTTTTGGCATATCAAATCTTTTGAGATTTTTACATAATAAGAAATATAAAAATACTGAAGAAGCGATAAAAAATTATTATTTGTACTCGGATTATTTTGAAGGATTGTCTATAGAAGATGCAGTAATAAAAATCGCGAAAGAAAAAAAACAACTTAGTTATCAAATAAAGGTTCCAACATCTACGATAAAACTATTAAAAGAAAGATATAATAGCGAAAAAACTATAATTGAATTATCTAAGATTTATGTAGATAATTGTGAGATGGAATAGCTTTGTATCATTAGTATCATTAGTATCATTAGTAAAACTAAAGAATTGATATTGCATACAACAATCTTATGGCTATTCCTAGTTAATAACCAAAAGGAGAGTAATATGGAACAATTAAGATTAAGAAGAAGTGCTCGTAAAGACTCCCTAAGAACAGAAAAACTTGTATATGACTATTATTATCAACTCGTACCAGTTGTTGATGGTTTTAGTAAAGAAGAAGAATTAGTTAGTAAAAAAAATAGTAGATAAAGATGGCAAAATCATCGCTGGATGTAATGCTTACATTTATGCATGGGGCGGATGTTATGTTGATGACATGTGGGTAGATGAAAAATATCGTCGAAACTGTCGTTCAATTATTTTTGCTTCCTAGTTTCCAGGAGTTGAGTTGAAAAGCGTGAATAACTGATTAAAGAAAAAAAAGATATATAAAGAATTGTTGCTTTATTTATTGTAAAGGGCATATAGAGATTTACATTTAAATCTCTATATGCTCATATTTTAATAATTATATATTAATCTAAGTTTTTTATTCATATACAGCAACAATTATATTTGTATCCTTGTCAATGACTATATTTTCTTCCTTGTCTAAATCACCACATAGAAAACTAATTTTATCATCATTTTCTTTTTTGTATCCTATCATTAAGTATTTTTTGCTTGTTGAAAGATAGAACACCTGAAGAGCTTCTGCTTTAGATTTGAATATGATTGGTTCTGTAACATCTAAATATTTTGATGCATTACATATGTCAAAACCTATATCTCCTTGTTTTCCTGATTCATTTCCGTTTGGAGTCAAAACATCTAAATAGAATTTCTTACTATGTTGATGGGTCATTAATTGTATCATAAATAAAGATATCATTTTACTTGATACTATAGTTTTTGCAACCCCCATATTTTTAACAGAAGTATAATTGCTTGGATTATTTATTTCAACATATATTTGAACATTATCTTTTAATGAATAATCAAGTTTTAGTGATAGAAGATTGATAAAGATGTTTGCATCTGTATTAACATCATTACCACTTAATAGAAGTATTCTTACTTCTCCTGTCATTTCTCCAGCTTTATCGATTACTTCGTTTATTTCATCATAACTGAATGATTCATATGTTAATAATTCATTATTTACTTTCTTGTATGTTTCTAATTCTTCTAAAATATGCTTTAAAGCTCCATTATTACCAACTATTAAATAGTGACATTCTTTTTCTAACTTAATTAGATGAGTGTCAATGCGTCTTTCAAATTTAAGTGGTGTGCTTCTTTTTGATAATAATGAATTAGAGTTTAAAATATATAAATGATTTGGTTCATCTTTACATCTTTTATCACTTTCATCATTGTAATTGATAATTGGAATAAAATTGTTATAGTTTTCTAAGGCTTCTTCAATAGGTATTGGATTTATACCATAGAATTCTACACCTTCATATGAAAGAATTTCATCATAAAAATCAATATAATCTTTATTTATGATGCCTTTCCCCATGATATGACCTATAATTTCTTTATGTGAGAAAGCACAAACATTGGCTCTCTTATTGCGAGTGTGTCTGAATAAGGACTTGATTTTTTTGTCTAATAAATCTGTTTCACTTTCAACAACGATATTTATATCATCAACTAAATGAATAATTGACATGAGTAATCTAAAAGCATTTAAATCACGAGTTGATAGTTCTTTTGCTTTAGGTTCTCTTTCATTTTCCCAACTGCTATCAAGTAAAATTCCTATTGATTGAGCTTTATCAATTGAAATATCCATTAAATGCCTAGAATTAGCAGGGTCACCGTTTTTCACAAATATATTAAGATTTTTTCTAGCTTTTTTATTCGCTGAAAAGATATTATTGATTGAATTAATTATTTCTTCTCGCTCTTGATTTGCAAGAATTACTATTGTCTTTTTTCCTTTGAGAAAACTCAAATCATAAACAATATTAGGCCCTAAATTATTCCAATTCAGGATTACGAAATGATTAGCTAGTTTCAGCTTTCTCTTTGTTTCTTCCATATTACTAAAGAAACTATCAAGTACTGTTGTTGCAAAGCCTATTAATGAACCAGAGAAAGTAATCATTTGTATGATTGTCATGATTATATGGAAAATTAGATAGATATTAAAATCACCTTCGAAGGTTTCTCTTATTGACCATATAGGGTCACTACATAATCCCATTAAGAAACAATATTGAAATGCCTCTATAATGGTCATTGTTTGATTAGTTATAAAATATAATATAAGAGTGAATATTAATGTGATAACAATATTTGCTATTAATAATAAGAAAGCAGTAACGAATTTAGGATGACTATACCAAAATTCATATAATGGTCTATTCTTTTTTTGCATATATAAAACCTCCAATAACTTATTATAACATTATAATTTCATCTTTGAAATATAAATTAGATAAATAAAGTATTGTAGATAATAAATTAAAAATAATAAATTAAAAATAATATATTAAATTTTTATTGTGATTTTATTATTTATATGTAGTATACGAATTGATGGCGTGGTATAATTGATAAAAAAGGAGAAAAAGAATGAGAAGAATATGTAATGTTTTTATTTTTGTTATGTTGTTAATAGTTATATGTTCGTGTGATAATCAATCTAAGAAAATATATTTTTCATCTTGGAATGAATGTGAATCATTAACTGTTTTGATTAATTATGTTGAAGAGGTGACTAATGAGAAATCAGCTAATTATATTCCTGTGGAAGATAGAATTGCTACATTTGACATGGATGGTACTTTTGTAGGTGAATTATATCCATCATATTTTGAATATAATTTATTAGAATATCGTGTATTAGATGATCCAACATATAAAGATATTGCTCCAGATGATGTGAGAGAAACTGCACAAGATATTAGAAATTTTGTGAGAAATGGAACTAAATTACCTGATCATTTTGATATGAAGCATGCTTATGCTGCTGCTAAAGCATACGCTGGAATGACTATAAAAGAATTTGATGATTATGTAAAAGCATATGCAGCAAAGCCAGCAAATGGTTTTACTAATATGACATATGGTGAATCTTTCTATAAACCAATGCTTGAAGTATTTGAATATCTAAAAGATAATGGTTTTACATATTATGTTGTATCTGGTTCTGATCGTTTTATTTGCCGTGCTTTAGTTGAATCAATAGGTATTGATACAAATCGTGTAATTGGTATGGATGTAGTATTAAAATCTAATAATCAAGGTGAAGAAGAAGGCGTTAATTACACATACAAAGTAAATGATACATTAATTAGAACTGATGAATTAATTATAAAGAATCTAAAAACTAATAAAGTTAAACAAATCACTCAAGAAATTGGTAAAGTTCCAGTTTTATCATTTGGTAATTCAGGTGGCGATTCAGCAATGCATAATTATTGCTTAAGCAATCAAAAATATAAATCATTAGCTTTCATGTTAATTGCTGATGATGATGTAAGAGATCATGCCTCTAGAGAGAAAGCACTTAAATTAAAAGATGAATGGATAGGAAATAATTATAAAGTTATTTCAATGAGAGATGATTTTAAAACTATTTATGGTGAGGATGTAGAAAAGGTAGATTTTGTTTTTGATGATAATTTACAAGTAAGTTTCAATTTCTCATTTACTGATTCATATAAATTATATAATTATTCAGTTTAATAATTTTTTTAATAATTTATTATTTAATAATTTATTATTTAATTTCGGAAAAACGATTAATCCTATTGTTTAATTAGTATAATGGGAGGATTATTATGAAAAAAGTATTACCATTTTTGTTATTATTATTTTGTATCATATTTTTATCTAGCTGCACAAGAAGAGATGATATTGTAAAACTAAGCTATACTACTATTGATTATATGGGTGGCATTTCAATAACTCATATTATTGATTTTGAGAAAAATGAATATAGTAAAAATTATTCTCAACCACATGTAAAAGAGGGAACAGAAACTATTTCCGTTTCTACATTTACTGATGAAGAAGAAAGAATATTTATTGAAGGAATCAATAAATGTGGATTATTAAATATTAATGAAGAATATGAAGATCCTTGTGTACTTGATGGTGGTGGTTGGAACTTGGTTGTTGAATACAGTGATGCTTCAACATTCACATCAACTGGTAGCAATGATGCACCAACAAAAGTATTTAATGCATGTTCTACATATTTCTATGATTTATGTAGTGAAAGTGTTCTAGGAATGTTACCTAAATATTATGTCTCACCTCCTGATATTTCATATAGTTTTCATTATAATACTGAAAATTCAAATGTATCAACTAATGGACTAACTAGAACTAGAATTGGTAATTATAAATGGAATAAAAAGGAATCATTGAATAATGATTATTATAATATTAATGAAGAATTAAAAGTTAATAATAGTTTTAAAAATAATTATAATTATAAATTAGTTTTATATACATCTAATTATGATTATGATGAAAGATTTACGAATATAGAAGTTACACAATATGATTATAATGAAAAAATGACAAATAAGAATGAGATTTATAATGGTAAATGGTTTAAACAAATTGAATTAGATATTGAAATGAATAAGATCTATATTTATAAAATAAGCTATAAAAATGGTGATTTTTTTGAAATGACATTTAATACATTTGTTAATATGAATGCAAATTAAACAAAGAAAGTGATAAAATAGAAGAAGATTGATAATTATCAATCTTCTTTTATAAATATGAGATATATTTATATATTTTAATGAGGATGAAAATGAAAAAACTATTTTTATATATTCCTAAATTAGAAGATTTATGGTTTAGAGAGCAAATGTTAAGTGATGAAGAAACAATGTCATATAATCATAAATGGGGTGGTACCATAGATTTTCCAAAGACTAAATGGAATGATTGGTATTCATATTGGGTTAAGACTATAGGTAATAATAGATTATATAGATATTTAGTTAATGATAATGGAGATTTCATTGGTGAAATTGCCTATCATAAAGATGAAGATACTAATTATTATATGACTAATATAATTATATATTCTAAATATCGTAATTTAGGCTATGGAAGAATTGGGCTTGGGCTTTTAATTGATATTGCGAAAGAAAATGGAATAACAGAATTATATGATGATATTGCTATTGATAATAAAGCAATTAAATTATTTATTGATTTTGGTTTTTATGAAATATATAGAACTGATGATATAATAATGATGAAAAAAGATTTGTAGGTTTATATTATGGCAAGTACAAAAGAATATTAGAAATATAAATATTAATAATATTTATTACCAGTTAATGAATTAAATATTACATATAAAAAGATGATAGGATAATATCTTTTATACAGTGATGGCATCTTATTTGGTGGTATATATGATAATCGTTTCTTGATTAGGATGACTAAATCAATTGAATCTTTCAACTGATATTCCGTATAAAGGTGCAAAGACTATGTATTTAATTGATATTGAAGAAAAGATATAATTAAAGAAATAATTGTGAAAGTGGTGGAAGAAATAAAATGGAATATAAAGTAACAAAATTAAATAGAATGGTATTTATTGGTTTTGAAAAAATATTTTCTAATGATAATTCTTATCAAGAAATACCAAAATATTGGAATGAAATATACAATAAATATGCAAATATTGAGTCTAGCAATAAATACAAAAAAGCATTCATAGATAATAATATTGGCGAATATGCTATTTGTGTTGATGATTTAACAGGGAATAAATTTAGATATTTAATTGCTGGTAAATATGAAGGTGGAGAAGTTCTTGATGGAATGGTTCTTTATGAATTTGGTGAAAGTGAATGGGCTATATTTGATTGTGTAGGTCCCATACCTGAGGCATTACAGGCATTAAATACCAAAATTTTTAAAGAATGGCTGCCTTATAATGATGAATACAAATTAAATGGTAATGCAACAATTGAATGGTATAGTAATCAGGATAATCTTACTGATATTTTTTATCATTCATCAATTTGGATTCCAGTAAAGAGAAAATAATAATATTAATGGTGTTTTATGTGTACTAGTATTGTTGTTAATAAAAAGAAGACTTTAGTTGGTTGGAATCTTGATTTACTTGATATGGAATATCGTGTAAGACCAAATGATAATGGTGTTTATATTGAAGTTTATGATCATAAAGAAGGTTGGATGCCACTTTTTGGTGCTAATTCAAGAGGTGACTTTGTTGGAATGCCAACATGTTATCCTTTTGATGAAAGAAGTAATCCTAATGGTGAAGGGCACAATATCATTATATTAGATATTGATTTATTGCTTCAAAAGAAGACTTTTCAAGAAATTAAAGATATAGCATGTAAAGAAAAAATATTCAGTATACCTAATCTTACATTTATGTCTAGTTTGTCTGATAAAGATGGAAATGTATTACATATTATCCCTGGTCAAGGTAGTTTATATTATGAAAAACCAGAATATAAAGTATTAACTAATTTTTCTCCATATAAACAAGATTCAGAATATCATCCTTGGATGGGTTTTGATCGATACAAAAAAACTTTAGAATTATTAAGTCAAATAGATGATGATTTTGATGTTAAAGATTGCTTTTCTATTTTAAAGGCCGTATCACAGGAAGTATGTCCTACTGTTGTATCTATGGTATTTGATGTGAATGAAAGAAAAGTATATTGGTGTGAAAATAGAGAATATGACAACGTAAAAGTGTTTGAATTACATAAAAAATAGAGGTATTTATGTTATTTGGTTACATTGTTTTTTTTAGTGTTGGATTAATGCTCATTATATTTGGCATATTGATAGCATTCTTTAAAAAGATTAATTTGATTCATGATTATCATGTTCAGAATGTGAAAGAAGAAGATAAAAATAATTATTTAAGTTTGATTGGAATAAGCTTAATAATAATAGGTATTAGTATAATATGTATGGGGATATTATTAATTATCTTAATCAATAAAAAATTAGCCTTTATACCACTAGTAGGAGGCTTATTAATCGGAATTATCATAATTATAATTGCACAAAAGAAATATAATGGTGGTATTTTTAGTTGATTGTGTGTACTCTTTTTCCTAACAAATGTTATAATATATTTAATATAGATTGGAGATAAATAAATGTATAGAAATACTTGTGTTTACGTTAATCTTTCAAATTTAGAATACAATGTGAGAACATTGATTAAGAGATATGAAGGATATAAATATTATTTTGGTGTTGTGAAAGCTGATTGCTACGGTCATTATGGTATGAATCCAGTTGATAGCATAATCAAAGCTGGATGTAATTATTTAGCTGTTGCAACTCTAGATGAAGCAATAGTTATTAGAGAACAAAGACCTAATTTGAATATACCTATCTTATGTTTAGGTATTATTGATCCTAAATATATTGATGTATGTGTTAAAAATAATATTACTGTTACTATTAGTAATCTTGAATATGTAAAAAATTTAGAATCTAATGATAAACTTAAAGTTCATATTAAGGTTAATTCTGGAATGAATAGATTAGGTGTAAATAATAGTAAAGACTTTAATGAGGTATATAAAGCTATTAAAGACAAGAGCTTTATATTAGAAGGTATTTATACTCATATTTATGATGCTTCAAGTGAATATAATACAATGAAGCAATATCAATTGTTCGAAGAAATAACTAAAGACATTGATTTATCAATGATTCCAATTGTTCATGTTGGAGCAAGTGAAGCAACTGAATTATATGAAAAAAGACCATATGCTAATGGATGTAGATTAGGCATTGCAATGTATGGCTTAATTGATTATAAAAATATCGAATTTAAGTCAACATTCAGTCTATGTAGTGAAGTAATTCAAATCAATGAAGTTCAAAATGGTATTGTAGGCTATTCGGGAAAATATAAAGTTGGAAATAAAAAAGAAAGAATAGCAGTTATTCCAATAGGCTATGCTGATGGAATTATTAGAAAGAATAGTGGTAGAATAGTTTTCATTAACAATAAAGAATATGAAATTGTTGGTAATGTCTGCATGGATATGTTGTTTGTGAGGGTTGATGAGGCAGTTAAGGTAGGAGATAAAGTAGAAATAATCAAAGATATTGATCATATTAAAAAAATTGCAAAATATTTAGATACTATTACTTATGAAGTTATTTGCTCAATTGGTAAAAGAGTACCAAGAATATATGTGAAATAAAAAAAGAAGTTAAAAAAAAATTTATATTATAAACTTAAAAAAAACTGGTTTATTGATATTAGTCACTAAACCAGCTTTTTTAAAATATAAACATTCAATAATAGATAATATTAAATGTTTATTAGTAAATGCTTTTTTATGGTATAATCGTAATAAATAGAGAGGAAATGAGAAATGAAGAAATTTTTAAAGATATTATTAATTGTATTTGGAAGTATTATTGTATTTGTTGGTATTTTATTATTCTTTGCTTTTGTGGTTACACCAGTAAAAGCGCAACCTAAAAATATTGATACAATTTCCTGGATGAATAATATTGATGATAATAAGAAATTATCTAGTCTTTCTATTCCTGGTACTCATGATAGTGGCGCTTATAGAGGGGGATTATTATATCAATTTGGTAAGAATCAAGATCTTACAATTGAAAACCAACTTAAAGTTGGTGCTAGATTTTTTGATTTAAGATTAGGATTTAAAGGTGATGAACTTTATATTTACCATGGTTTCTTTAATGAAAAAGTAAAATTCAGTGATATTTTAGATTCATTTAAATCATTTTTAAATGAATATAGTAGTGAAACAATCTTAATGTGCATAAAAAAAGAACATGGTGAAGATTTAAGTGATGAATTAATGAAAATTATTAATGAATATAATCAAAATAATTTATTCTATTTAAAAGATGATAATCCTACATTAGGTGAAATAAGAGGTAAAATAGTTTTATTTAGAAGATTTTCTTATTCGAGTGAAGCTGGAATTAATTTGTATGATGGCTTTATTGATAATGCAACATTTGATATTACATCAAATAAATATAGTAATATTCATATTCAAGATTATTATAATTTTGAAAAAGAAGAAATGGACACTGAATGGATTGCTATAAAGGATTGTATTGATTATTGTAGTGAAAGTGGTGAAGATGAATTAATTATTAATTTTACTTCAGGATATTATTCACTAGTAAAATTTACTGCTCTACCACTAAACAGAGCTACTAGTGATTATGTTCATCCAAGGTTTATTGATTATGTAAAACAAGATAATATGAAAGAAAAAAAATTAGGAATAGTATTATTTGATTTTATTGATGAAGAGATAGCAAAAACTGTCTATGAAAGGAATTATGAATAAATGAAAGATTATCTTCAAATTAAAGATGTAAATGAAATGACTATTGATGAACTTGTTGGACAAACCATCATGTGTGGTCTACCTTATGATTATTTAGATAATGAATCAAAAGAATTTATTAAAAAATATAACATAGGTAATTTTATTTTATTTGCAAGAAATTATAAAGATACAAATGGAATGAAGAAATTTATGAAAGATTTATATGAATTTAGCCTTGACAATGTTTCATCTTTTCCGCTTGTATCAATTGATCAAGAAGGTGGAATGGTTACGAGATTATTTAAAGATGTTACTTTTCCTGCTTCCCCTTTAACAACGTCTCTTTCAAGTGTTAAAGATGCTTGTTTGATTACGGGTAGAATTATTGGTGAAGATATGATGAAGCTTGGACTAAATTTAAATTTAGCTCCTTGTCTAGAAATAAACCATGAATTAAAAAGCCATTTAGTTAATGTTAGAAGCTATGGCTATAATAAAGAGATGGTTATAAAAGGTGCTAGAAGCTTTATTGATGGTCTTCATGAAAGTAATTGCTTATCATGCCTAAAGCATTTTCCTGGTGCTGGTAAATCAACTAAAGATTCACATTTAGAGCTTCCTATTATTGAAGATAAAAAAGAAGATATTATGAATGAAGAAATGTATCCATTTTTGAAATTGATGGATAATGATTCTATTATGTCTAGTCATTGCTTGTTTAAATCTTTTGATGATGTTCCTACTACTTTATCTAGAAAATTTTTAACTGATTTTTTAAGAGGTGAAGTAGGATTTAAAGGACTAGTAATATCTGATGGAATGGAAATGAAAGCAATTTATGATCATTATGGCATAGAAAAAGGTTGCATTATGGCCTTAAATGCTGGATGTGATATATTACTTGTATGCCATGAAAAAGAATTACAAGAAAAAGCAATTAATGCAGTTAGAAATGCAGTTAAAAATGGTGAAATTGATCTTGAAGAATTAAAAGATAAAGTAAGAAGAATTAATGAAGCTAAAAAGAGAACTTCTGTAGGTTTAAAGAAATATTTAAATTTCGATAAACCTTATGAAATAAAAGAAGAAGACCATAGAATAATGGAAGATATTGTCTTTTCATCTTTTACTTTATTTTACGGTAAGGCTCCAATATATACTAAAGATGCGCTTATTTATACACCTAAAGCAATAGTTGGAAGTATTGTGGAAGACGAATTTAATTCAAGAGACCTAACAAAAGCACTAAGAAAGAATTTTGATAACGAAATTATTGAATTTAATGAAGAAACAGATTTTGTAAATAAACAAATTGAATATATTAATAAAAATAATGTGAAAGATGTTATTGCTTATTCTTATGATGCTTTTAAAATGAATAATCAAATTAATTTAATTAATGAGCTTGCTAATCAAAATATCAATTTATATGTTGTATCCTTAAAAGGACCAATGGATAGGCTACTTTTTAAGAATATAAAGAATTATTCTTGTTTATATGAATATACTCCAAATAGTATTAAGTGCATTATTGAACAATTAAAAAGAAATATTAAAACAAATAATTTTGATTTTAAGATTTAAATTGCATAATTTTGTAAAGTCAACTTTAAGTAGACCAAAATTAATTATCTATTTCTTGTCTAGATGAACAATAGAAACTATAATTCAATTAGATAATAAATTTATATGTGGGGATAAACATGAAATTATCTGAAATATTAAAAGAATATCGAAATAACAATAATTTAACCCAAACTGATCTAGCTAGTAAATTGTTTGTTTCAAAACAAGCAATCTCTAAATGGGAAAATGATAAAGGATATCCTGATTTATCACTTTATCCAGTTCTTGCTGAAATTACTGGATTAAGTATTGATGAATTAATGGGAATTGAAAGAAAGGGTAAAGTTGTTAATAAGCAAGGTTTTGAAAATCAAGACTCTGATAACAAAAAAGAAGGGTTTAATAAATTAAAAATCACCTCATTTGTTATGTTGTTTATTGCATTAATCATTCTAATAATAATGTCAATTATTACTATTAATAAAGATAAAAAGAATATTATTGATGATAATATTGTCTTAAATGTATTAATTGAAAATGTTTATAATGATACAGGAATTAGTATCACTAATACAGTAACAAATTGGAGTTATATTGATTATTCAAAATGGGGCGTTTATGATAATACAATGCCTAATAATATATCTTTTATTGTATTAGATAAGCCTATTAATACTTCTAAAGGCAATTGGATTGATTTAATCGATGAAGATGTAATAAATAATATATTAAATATTATTCCAGATAATGCACATAATTTTGTGAATAATAGTGATAGTTTTATTCTTGTTAATAGAACTACAAAAAAGCTTAATGAGATTAATCTTAATAAATTAAATGAATTAGATGATTTATGTTTAATATGCTACCAAAAAGATTATATGAGAATTATTATCATTAATTTCTATTATGTTATTAAATAGAAGACCCTACATTATTTATAATTAATTATCATAATTTATTATAGGAGGAAGTATGAAAGCTTATAAAGTATTTGTTTTCGTTCTTTTGTCATTGTGTTTATTCTTGTTTACTGGCTGTGATGTTGATGCTAACACTGCAACTATCGATGATGGTGATTATTGTTATATCTATTTATCAAGTAATCCTGCTTTATCATATGTACGAACACAAACTAACATTACAATTAAAGATGAATCTCTTTATTTTAAATTCGATGATAGCGAATCTTTTTATAAATTGAAAAGATGTAAAATAGATAAAGATGTATTTGAAATAAAATCAGCAGTTAGTTTGTTATATTTGAATGAATATTCACATGATATCATTGAAAATATTAAAAAAGAGAAGAAGATAGATGGTTTTAAATGTGAAATAAAAGCAGGAACTGTTTATAAGACAACATATTATTTTTTCACATTTAAAGGTGCACAATATTTATGGATTGTACATAAAGGAAGTAGTTCTGATTATTATCAATATGATTTTTTGGTTAATGTGACAAACAAAGATGTAAAATCATTATTAGAGCTTTGTAAGACTAATTCTGGTGCAGGTTATAATATTTGGAAAACTCCAAGAAAAGCAAAAGATTCTTCAACTGTACCTTCAGATGTAGTTGGTTATTATTCTTATAATAAATCATTTGGACAATTAGTATTCAATACTATTAATGATATTGCTGATTGGAAGGAAATAGAAAATTATAATGAAGATGATTATAAATATGAAAATAATGCTATTACTATTGGCTTCCAAGGAATGTATGGACAAATAATAAGATTGATTGTGAAAGACGATAAATTATATGCTTATTCAATTTTTACTATTGGTGATGAACCTGTTTTGAAATATTATACTGAAAATAAAGATGCTATTGAAATGATAGATAAAGTTATCAATATTAAAGATGAAAATGGCTATAAATATTATGAAGATCAAGTTGTGACTAGTTATTATGATGAAAGTATAATCAGTAAAGAATTGCAAGAAGCATCTGTACAATATTATCTTGATATATATGGAGAAATTGATAAATATTTATTAAATGGAACTAAATTATCTGCACGTATTGTTGATTGTATAAGTTGTCAACATGGTTGGCTTCTAAAATTTGAAGGATGTGAAAGCAGTGATAAAAGAAGTGAAGAAGAAGTAACTATATATGAATATTTAGATTATGATAATAAAGAATATACTACCACAACATATAAATTTAAATATAAAGATAATAATCCTTATTATTTTTATTATGGTAATTCTAATGTTTGTACTATTGTTGATGCTTATTCATTAGTAGTAATTACAAAAGATGAATTAGCTAGTTTTGAAAATTATTTAAATAATAAATAATAAACACTTATAAACAATTATAAACAATTATAAATAAGTGTTTATAAGTGAACTGATGTTTGTCTATTTATCCTTTATTTATTATTAATTTTTAAAAGATATTGATTAATAAGCTTAGGCTATGTTAAATCAATATCTTTTTATTTACATTTACTATTAAAATAAAGTAAAATAATGGTTATAGGAGATAATAATATGAAGAATACTAAATCATTAAAATTATCATTAATAATAAATATCATCAATTTTGTATTCATTACATTTGCGACTATTTCGATGTATACTGGTTTTAATTTTATGACTGATGTAAATGATTTATCATTAGAGGGCTATTCAGCATTTCAGTTCTTTACTGTTGATTCTAATTTATTATTAGGTTTTGTCATTATTATTTTTGTTATCTATGAAATATTGCTCCTTTCAAGCAAGATTAATGAAATACCAAAATGGGTATATATTATTAAACATGTTGGTACTGTTGGGGTTACACTTACAATGTTGGTTACAGTATTTTTCTTAGGATTTATTGCAAGTAGTGGGTATTTTTCTTTATTTACTAATGCTAATTTGTTCTATCATTTACTTTCGCCACTACTTAGTTTAGTTTGTTTTATATTATTAGAGAATACAAATAAAATAAAATTTAATGATTGCTTATTTGGAATGTTACCTTTAATTCTTTATTCTTGCTATTATATTAGTAATGTCTTAATGCATATGGAAAATGGTAAAGTATCTACATTTTATGATTTTTATTATTTTGCACAAGGTGGCATTATTTCAATTATAATATCAATCATTGTTGTTTTCTCAATTACTTTTGGTATTTGTTATCTTACTTATTATTTTAATCGTAAATTATATAAGGAATAAAAAACATCAGCTTATGGGCTGATGTTTTTATTAATCATATTTATGATAAACATATGTATGTTTATTTATTTGTAAATATTTGAGTGTCAGATAAATCATTATTATATAATGATAATATTTTATCTATTGTTAATTCTTTCTTAGCTTGTTCATCAAATGATAACATTATCTTACCATTATTCATAAGAATTAATTTATTACCATATTTTAGTGCGTCTTTCACATTGTGAGTAATCATTATAGTTGTGATTTTCTTTTCTGTAACGATTTTTTCGGTTAGTGAAAGGATTGTTTGAGCAGTGTTTGGATCAAGTGCTGCTGTGTGTTCATCAAGAAGAAGTAGCTTTGGAGATTCAAGGGTTGCCATAAGCAATGTTAATGCTTGACGTTCACCACCTGAAAGAAGTCCAACGTTAGCATCTAATCTATCTTCTAAATTTAGATTTAATTCTTTTAGGGATTCTTTTAAAGAATCTCTATTTTTCTTTTTAGTTCCACGAGCAAACATACTCCATTTTCCTTTAGCTCTAACTAGAGCTAAATTTTCTTCAATTGTCATGTTAGGAGCAGTACCAAGAAGTGGATTTTGGAATACAACTCCAATTGACCTTGCTCTTTTGTGAGATGGCTTATTAGTTATTATTTCATTATCTAATCTAATTTCACCACTCTTCGTTTCAACAAGACCTAAAATAGAATTAAGTAAAGTTGATTTACCTGCACCATTAGAGCCTATTACTGTTAAAAAGTCTCCTTCATCAAGGTGTAGATCAATTCCATCTAGTGCTCTTTTTTCATCAACAGTATTTTCATTAAATATTACTTTCAAATTAATAATATCTAGCATAGATTATTCCTCCTTCTTTCTCTCTTTTTCTTGATAGATTTAGAAACTTGAGGAACATAAACTGATAAAACGATAATAAGTGCAGTAATTATCTTAATATCTATTGGGTTAATTCCATCGATAAGAAGTGCTAACATAAAGATAATTTGATAGATGATAGCACCTAATACAACGATTATGAATATTTTACCTAATTTCATTTGCTTTTTATGTTTGAATATTGCTTCACCAATAATAATAGCAGCTAGTCCAATTACCATCATTCCTACTCCATATTGAGAATCATAATTAGATAAATGTTGGACATAGAGAGCTCCACCAAAAGCAACTAAGGCATTTGCTAGAGCAAATGAAATAATCTTCATCGTGTCTGTATTGATAGAAGATGCTCTTACCATTGCTTCGTTATCACCAGTTGCTCTAATAGCCATTCCTAGATTTGTTTTAAAGAAGTAGTTAATTATTAAAATTATACAAACAAGTATTCCAATTATTAATAATAACGAAAATACTTCTTTTAAATTAGTTCCTAAAAATTCAATTTGCTTTAAGGATGATAAAAAACTAAAGATAGTTTTATTATTATATAAAGTAATTGATGATTTTCTTCCAGTAATCCAGAAATTGACTGAATATAAAGCAGTCATAGTTAGAATACCTGCAAGAACTACTTGAATTTTTAATTTTGTATGTAAAATTCCAGTTATAATTCCAGCAATAGCTCCAGCAAATAAAGATATTAATAATCCTAATATTGGTAAATTATGTAAACATAGAATAGCACTGATTGATGCTCCTAAAGTAAAGGAGCCATCAACAGTTAAATCAGGTGTGTCAAGAATCTTGAATGAAATGAACACACCTAATGACATTAGTCCAAAGACTAAGCCTATTTGTAAGCAAGTCATTATAAGTGACATGTTTTCCTCCTAATATAATTTATAATTATATTTATAATTTATAATTATATTTGATTTTATTTTTGATATTTTTATCTAAAATAAACTGTTTCTCCATCTTTATATTCAGGTAGTGTATATTCGATTGCAGCAAGTGTTGTTTCATTAACATATAATTTTAAACCAGTATCGAATACTTTATAAGGAATATCACTAGCTTTCTCACCGTTTAAGATTCTAGCAGCCATATTTCCAGTTTCTTTTCCTAATGATTCATAATTAATACCGATTGTAGCCAAACCACCATCATTAACTTCAGAATCAACACCACAGAATACCGGGATTTTCTTTTCTTTACCAACATTGGCAAGAACAGACATTGCTGAAGCTACTGTGTTATCATCAGTAATGAAGATTGCATCTACATCTGTAGCCAATGCTTCAGCTGTTAATTGAAGTTCACTTGATTTAGAAATAGTTTTAGTCTTAAGCTCAATAGTACTATCTTTTAAATATTCTTGAATCTTACCAAGATTAGTAACTGAATTAGCTTCAGAAGGATTATAAATGAAGCCTAATTTATTTAATGGTTTTTCATTTGTTTGCATTACTTCTTTAATATAATCAAGAATTAATGATACTTGGATAGCATCACTTGTACCAGTGATGTTAGTACCACTACTTAATATATCAGTTGGATCACTTACTGCTGAGAAAACTACTGGAATTTTATCGCTGTATTTAACTGCTTCAACTGCAGTTGGAGTAGCGATAGCAATGATTACATCAGCTTTTTTGTTTTTTAGTGTTGCCATGATTGTAGCTATTGTGGAAGCATCGGCATTACCATTTTCTAAGATAATCTTACAATTCTTGCCATCTTCATAGCCTTGTTGCTTAAGTTCAGCAATACAAGCATCTCTAATTGTATCTAATGAGTCATGAGTTACATATTGTACAATTCCTATAACAGGTCCATTTATGCTATCACAAGCAGTTAATGTAAATACAAATGATAACATTAATGCAAATAAACATACGATTGATAATAATTTTTTAATACTTTTTTTCATTGTTTTTCTCCTTTTATTGTATTATTCTTTCTTTCTTCATAATTTTTAATTTGTTTAATCATAATTTGTTTATTCTTAAATATAAATAAAGTTCATGTAGGTCTCATTTTCATAATTAGCCTCCTATGTTTCTTATAATAATTAATTTTATAAATTTATTTAATAAAAAAACGCACTAATCCTTAAAACATAAGGACAAGTGCGAATAATATTCACCTGCGGTACCACCTTAATTGATAAAAAATAATTTTATCCACTTCATTCTAAATGCAATCACATTTATTCCTCTATAACGGGAGTACCCGTCAAGTCCTACTAAAACAATTGTTTTTTATAAAAATTGTTTTTTCAGCTTGCCCTCAAAGGCCCATTTACTAATCCGCTTGTTATTTGCATCGCACCATCGCAAATTCTCTTAAAACGCGCTATAAGTTTTACTTCCTTATCGATAGTTTTAAATAATACTACATAGATTATACCAAACCTAAAACTATCCTTCAATAATATTAAATAAAATTTCTCCAATGAAAACAATTTCATTGAAGAACTAATTAATAAATTCATTCAAATAATATTACAAGAAGGTTTAATTATTGAAAAATAGAAGAGTAAATATTATAATAATTGAGTATTTTTTTTGGAGAATATAGATGATAACTTTATATTTAATTAGACATTTAAAAACTGAAGGCTTTGTAAAAAAATATTATTATGGAGCTAGTGATATTGATATTATAGATTATAATGAATATGGTTTAAATCATGAATTAGAAGAAATTAAAAGTATCTATAGAAATAAATATAATATTAATCAAGAAACAAAAAATAATTATTTATTCTATTCAACTGGAATGAAAAGATGTAATCATACATTAAATATATTATTTGATTGTTTTAATTATAAAATAATAAATGAGCTTCATGAAATAGATTTTGGCATTTTTGAATTGAAAAGTTTTGATGAACTGAAGAATATGAAAGAATTCCAAGAATGGATGAAAGGTGATAACTTTGATATTGCACCTTTAAATGGTGAAAGTGAAAAAGTATTTAGAAATAGAATTATTACTGCTTTTAAGGCGTTTTTAAAGGATATGAGTGATAATTCTAACGTAGTCTTTTCTATGCATGGCGGAACTATATACGAAATAATGAATTATCTTTTTTTGGATGAAGGAAAGAAAATAGAAGAGTGGATTCCTGATTTTGGTAAAGGCTATGTACTTTATATTGATGAAGACATAAAATATGAAAACATTCAATAGGTGAAGGTAATGGAAGATAAAAACTATGAATTAAAAAAGAGACGTAAAATAATAAAAGATATTGCTTTTATTCCTCTTTTTACATCAATTATAATAATATGTTCATGGATTACAGTTCCTTTTACAGTCCCATTTACTCTTCAAACATTTGCTATTTTTTTATCTCTTTTAATTTTAGGAGGTAAAAGAGGAATAATAGCTATTGTTTTATATGTATTATTAGGTTTGATTGGTTTACCTGTATTTTCTGGCTTTAAAGGGGGCTTAGCTAGTTTAATTGGTCCTACTGGTGGTTTTCTTATTGGTTTTGTTTTTATGGGAGTTGTTTATTTTATTTTTGAATTAACAATATTAAATAAAAGAAAAAATAATAACAAATTAAATGATTTATACAAATACAATTTGTTATATAATGTAATAACATTATTAGTTGGATTATTTGTATGTTATACATTAGGAACGTTGTGGTTTAGTTATGTCTCTGATGCTTTTACAATTTCTGGATTTATATCTAAATTAATGGTTGCAGTTTTACCATTTATCATTCCAGATCTTTTAAAACTTGGTATAGCCATGTTTATATATGTGAAAATAAAAAAAATAAATACTAAGAGATAAGAATACATAATACAAAATAAATATTTAAATTTTGAGATTCTAGTGGCTAAAATTGCGCTAGAATCTATTTTTATATTATAAATTAATAAATATGAAAATAAAGATTGATTTATGTTTTTCATAATATTTTATAAATTTTTTTAATAAATGGGTATTTTATGGATAAGAAATGATAATTATAAAAAATTATAAAATTAGAAATGATGGGACTAAAATGTCGTTTAAAGCAATTATAAAAAAAAATAATAAAAAAAAGTGTGGAAAAAAAAGGAAAAATGATATAAAATCTATACGATGCATTATTGTCGGGGATTTTAACTTGTTTTTATAAATTATTTAAGTATTATAAAAAACCCGTAATAGATAAATATTTTAAGAGGGAGGTAATCAGATGTTCAAGTTGTACTGCTGTGGAAGTCGTGGAAGTAGACCTGTTGAAGGTAGACGTTTTAACGAATTCGGTGGATTTACAAGTTGTTATATTTTAAAAACAGATGATTATGCTTTAATAATTGACTGTGGAACAGGATTTTATGAAGCAAATGCAATTGTTTGTGATTGCTCTAAAATTGATATTGTTCTAACACATGTTCATTATGACCATATTTTAGGTATGCTAGATTGGACAGCAATTCCTAAGACATCAATTGTTAATTTCTATGCTAACTTTGATGAGTGGTTTGGCGATAAAACTATGAAGGAATTCTTTAGGAAGCCTTTCTGGCCAGTTCAACCAGACTTCAATATTCATCAATGTCCAAGTGATGGTGTTCCACTAACACTTAGAAATGATTTAAGTGTAGAATTTTATTCATCACCTCATCCTAATGGTGCTAAATTATTAATGATTCGTCAAAAAGAATTAAGCGATAAGAATAGTAAATTTGTGAAAGAAAATAGAGTAACAATCATGTTTGATTGCGAAAGAAGTGATGGCTTAGATGAAGAATTAATTAGAGATTGTGATCTTTTAATCTATGATGGAATGTATACTGATGAAGAATATCCATCAAAGATTGGTTATGGACATTCAACATGGGAAGAAGGCTGTCGTCTTGCTCAAAGAATTAAATGTAAAAGGTTGATTATCACTCATCATAGTCCTGACCGGGATGATGATAAATTGAGATCTTATGAAGAAAGAGCAAGAAGTGAATTTTATCCTAATACAGATTTTGCTCGTGCTGGACAAACTTGGGTTGTTGGTGGTGAAATTGTAAAACAAGAAGGTTTGATGCATAGATTTAATGAAAGAATTGAGAATCAAGCCTTACAAGGTAAAAAAGTAGCTAAAGATATTGCAAAGACTAAGTCTAAAATTAAAGATAAGTTCAAGGAAATGACTGACATCTTAATGGATGAAGGTAAAATGAGACGTTTTATGTCTCATGCTACTTACTTTTTATTATTTGTGGTTGCTGTCATAATGACTATAGTTAATTATTTTACTGGACAAAAGCCTTTGTTAATTGCAACAATATCTTTTGCGATTGGTTCACTTGCTAGTTTTATTATATCTAAATTCTTTAAGAAAACAGAAAAAGTAATAGGAATTATCTTCCAGATTGAATTTATTGCATTATTTACTTATTTTATTGTTACTGGTCATCCTGAAGGATTTAGTATTATTTGGATGTTACTTCTACCTACAATGGGTATGGTTGTATTTGGTAAGCGTAATGCGACGATTACATCTTTTATATTATTTATTATTTTGGTATTCTTTTTCTGGATACCAGCTGGTAGAAACTTATTAAATAATCATCCATATACCGATTCCACAATGCTTCGTTTCCCACTTGCTTTTCTTGCATTTTTTGCAGTTGGTTATTTGTTAGAAACATTAAGACATTATGGTTATATGAAGTTAGATGCTTTAAAGATTGAACTTGATAATAAAGTTGCAGATCAAATTTCTGAATTGAGAGATCAAAACTTTGAACTTGTGAAAGTTAATTCTCAATTAGATTTGAGAAATAGATTGCTTAATAATACATTTGGTAGATTTATGCCAGATAAAATTGTTGGTGAATTATTAGATAATCCTAATACTAGTGAAATTGAAGGTAAGAAGATGACTGTTACAGCCCTTCAATGTGATATTAGAGGATTTACTCATATTTGCCAAACAATGGAGGCTTTAGACATTGTCGGTATGATTAATCATTATTTCTCTGAAATGACTGATATAATTCAAAGAAATCATGGAACTATTCTAGATTTCGTTGGTGATGCTATTTTAGTTGTATTTGGTGCTCCAATTCCATCAGATAATCAAGCTGATGATGCAATTATCACTGCAATTGAAATGCAAAAAGCGATGAGAAGAATCAATGAATGGAATATTGCTAATTACTATCCTGAATTAGAAGTAGGTATTGGTGTACATACAGGAGAAGTGGTATTAGGTACAGTTGGATCTCAAAGACATATGAAATATGATGCAATGGGTAATGCTGTTAATATTACATCTAGAATAGAAGGTGTTGCGAATGGTGGAGAAATCTTAACTACTAAGGATACAATTGAAACATGTAAGATTCAATTTAAGATTCTTGATGAAAGGAAAGCAACTCTTAAAGGTATTGATAAACCTGTAGAATTATATGAAATTGATTATTAAAAATATTTAAAAGACCTAGGGTATGAATGTTGTGAACCCCATTTATTGGACATTTTAAAAAGAATTATATATAACTATAGGATTGAGTTCTAAATTCAACAGGACTTAGTCCTTTTAGTTTACTCTTAATTCTTTTGTTATTGTAATAAAAAATATAATCATGTATCTCTTGTTTTAATTCATCTAAGGATTCGAATCGGTATCCGTAAAACATTTCTGTTTTCATCCTTCCAAAGAAGTTTTCCATAACTGAATTATCTAAACTATTTCCTTTTCTTGACATACTTTGCACTATTCCGTGATCGACTAGTGATTTTTGAAAAGATGACTGTTGATATTGCCATCCTTGATCACTATGTAATATAGGATGATCATTTATGCCCAATTTTTCGTAAGCTTGATTCATCATATTCCATATTTGACTCATCCAAGGATGCTCTGATAAATCATAAGCTATTATCTCACCATTATATAAATCTATTATTGGTGATAAATATAGTTTTGATTCACCCAATTTGAATTCAGTAATATCTGTACACCAAACCTTATTTATTTTATCACATTTAAAATTACGTTTATAATATGTTTTGTGTTTTTCTTTATCAATAACCTGATAAATTAGTTTATTACTGACAGTTTTACCAACTTGACCTTTATATGAATTATATTTAGAAACATTCTTAGATTTGCATTTTAAGCCCAATAATCGCATTAATTTCAATACTTTCTTGTGATTGATATGATTATTTTTATATTCTGACAATTTATTTAAAGCAACTGTTATTCTACGATAACCATATCTTCCTTTATTATCGTTAAATACTTTTTGAATCATTTCCTTATCAAAAGTGTAATCTCGTGAATTTTGAGACTTGAAATAATAATATGTACTTCTCGGTATACCAGATAGTTTTAGTAGTTCGGTTAATGGATACTTTGCACTTGGTTCTCGAACTACTTGAGCTATTTCTTTTCTTTTTGCTCTCTGGCAGATACTAAGGCACTCAATTTTTTTAAGTATTCATTCTCCATTTCTAATCGCTGACATTTGGCTATTAAATCCTCTTCAACTTTAGGATCTAAATCTTTCTTTTTTCCTTTGCATTTTAATCCTCTACCACGTCTTTCAATATAGAATCCTTCTTTACCTTGTTCAAGATAAATTCTTTCCCAAGCAGCGACTCTTTTATTATCGGGATATTGGTAATCATGTATAGTGGTATATAGATTAAACCTTCTAGCCGTTTCCATTTGTGATAAGTTTTCTTTCAACTTGGTTTCAATAACTTTAATTTTAAATTCAGGTGAATATTTTTTGTTTTCTCTAGGCATAAGAAAAGCACCCCTTTCTTTGTTATATTATACACCTTTTTTAGGTGTCTAACAAATGGGGTGCATTTCAGAATCCTAGGTCTTTTAAATATAATTATTATTAATCAACTAAATATGGATGTTTCTCCATTAATTTAATTACATTTTGTCTAATTTCGTTTAATTTTTCTTCATCATTATAATTTCTAAGAGCATCATCAATAAATTTTGCAACTATCTTTACTTCATCTTCATTAAAGTCTCTAGTTGTAATTGCTGCAGTACCTAATCTTAAACCAGATGTGATTGTTGGTTTTTGAGTGTCATTTGGAATAGCATTCTTATTGCATGTGATATTTACAGAATGTAAGATATTTTCTGCTTTCTTTCCAGTTACTCCAACTGAATCAAAAATATTAACTAATATTAAATGGTTATCAGTTCCGTTTGATACTAATTTATATCCTAATTTCTTTAATTCTTCAGCAAGTACACTACAATTCTTTACTACTTTTCTAGCATAATCTTTAAAGTCATCTGATAATGCTTCCTTGAAGCATACTGCTTTTGCAGCAATGATGTGTTCAAGTGGTCCACCTTGGCAACCAGGGAAGACAGAAGAATTGATTTTCTTTGCTAGTTCTTCATTATTTGTTAGAATCATACCACCTCTTGGACCTCTTAATGTCTTGTGAGTTGTAGTAGTTACAATATCAGCATAATCAATTGGATTAGGGTGAATTCCTGCTGCAACAAGACCAGCAATATGAGCCATATCAACTAGCAAATAACACTTTTTTGCTTTTTTGCTTGTTACTTCATCAGCGATTTCTCTAAATTTCTTAAAATCAATGATACGTGAATAAGCAGAAGCACCGCAAACGATTAAGTCAGGCAAGTATTCTAAAGCTTTACGTTTTACATCATCATAATCAATGTAGCCTTCATCATCTAAACCATAATTGATAGCATTATAGATTTTACCTGAGAAATTAACCTTATAACCATGAGTCAAATGACCACCAGCATCAAGAGACATACCAAGGATTGTATCACCGGGGTTTAGAACTGCATTATATGCTGCCATATTTGCTTGTGCTCCTGAATGAGGTTGAACATTAGCAAAATTAGCATTAAATAATTTCTTTGCTCTTTCGATTGCTATACCTTCGATTACATCGATGTTTTCACAGCCACCATAATATCTTTTTCCGCAATATCCTTCAGCATATTTATTAGTAAGGATTGATCCTTGTGCTTCAAGAACAGCACGAGATACAAAATTCTCTGAAGCGATAAGCTCTATGTGACTTCTTTGACGTTCTAATTCATTTTCTATAGCATTACTTATTTCAATGTCAAAATCTTTTAATTTCATTTTTTTGATTCTCCTTACCTATATAAATAATTATAAATAATTACTAAAATCATTATATCATATTATTGTTTAAAATTATAATAATTAGTAATAATCGGGAATGTTAACGTTTTATTTTAAGGTAAGACTTTGTTTTTTTAAGATAAGGGATGGTATAGAGAAAAATTACAATTGCTTTTAATTTTAATGTATGTTAAAATGAAATGCTTATAAATAAAAAAAATAAACAAGGAGACATTAAATGAAAAAATACGTTTACTTATTTACAGAAGGAAACGCTAAAATGCGTGAATTATTAGGTGGTAAAGGTGCTAATCTTGCTGAAATGACAAACATTGGCTTACCTGTTCCTCAAGGTTTTACTATCTCAACTGAAGCTTGTACTCAATATTATGAAGACGGAAGAAAGATTAATGATGATATTCAAGCTGAAATTATGACTTATGTTGCAAAACTTGAAGAAATCACAGGCAAGAAGTTTGGTGATAAAGAAAATCCATTACTTGTTTCAGTTAGAAGTGGTGCTAGAGCATCAATGCCAGGTATGATGGATACAATTCTTAATTTAGGTTTAAATGAAGAAGTTGTTGAAGTATTGGCTAAAAGAAGTGGAAATGCTAGATGGGCATACGACTGCTATAGAAGATTTATCCAAATGTTCTCTGATGTTGTTATGGAAGTTTCAAAGAAGGAATTTGAAGCATTAATTGATATAAAGAAGGAAGAAAAAGGCGTTAAGCAAGATGTTGAACTTACTGCTGAAGATTTAAAGGATTTAGCTAATCAATTTAAAACTAAATATAAAGCTGCTTTAGGTAAAGATTTCCCAAGCGATCCAAAGGAACAATTATTTGAAGCTATTAAAGCAGTATTTAGAAGTTGGGATAACCCAAGAGCTAACGTTTATAGAAGAGATCATGATATTCCTTATTCTTGGGGTACTGCTGTAAATGTACAAATGATGGCATTCGGTAATATGGGTGATGATTGTGGAACTGGTGTTGCTTTCACAAGAAATCCTGCTACTGGTGAAAAAGGATTAATGGGTGAATTCTTAATGAATGCACAAGGTGAAGACGTTGTTGCTGGTGTTAGAACACCTATGCCAATTTCTCAAATGGCTGAAGTATTACCTGAAGTTTATGAACAATTCCTAGATGTATGCAATATCTTAGAAAATCATTATAGAGATATGCAAGATATGGAATTCACAATTGAACGTAGAAAATTATATATGCTTCAAACAAGAAATGGTAAGAGAACAGCAGCTGCTGCAATCAGAATTGCTTGTGATTTAATCGATGAAGGAATGATTAGTGAAGAAGAAGCATTATTACAAATTGATGCTAAATCTTTAGATATGTTATTACATCCAACATTTGATGTAAAAGCATTGAAGGATGCTGATAAATCTCATGTAGTTGGTACAGGTATTGCTGCTAGTCCTGGTGCTGCAAGTGGTACAGTTGTATTCACATCTGAAGAAGCTTGTGAATTAGGTAAATTAGGAAAGAAGGTTGTTCTTGTAAGATTAGAAACTAGCCCAGAAGACATCGAAGGAATGAAGTATTCTCAAGGTATCTTAACAGTACGTGGTGGTCAAACATCTCATGCTGCTGTAGTAGCACGTGGTATGGGTACTTGCTGTGTATCTGGATGTGGTGCAATTGAAATGCATGAAGAAGAAAAATGGTTCAAACTTGCTGGAAAGAAATTCGTTGAAGGAAGTGAAATTTCTTTAGATGGTTCTACTGGTAAAATCTATGATATAGCTATTAAGACAGTTCCAGCTGACCCTAATTCAGGTTATTTTGGACGTATAATGAAATTAGCTGATAAATATAAAGCTATGGAAGTTAGAACTAATGCTGATACTCCAAAAGATGCTAAGAAAGCAGTTGAGCTTGGTGCTGAAGGTATTGGATTATGTAGAACAGAACATATGTTCTTTGAACCAGATAGAATTGGTGCATTCAGAGAAATGATTTGCTCAGATACATTAGAAGCACGTGAAAAAGCTTTAGCTAAGATTCTTCCAATGCAGCAAAAAGATTTCGAAGAATTATATAAAGCTTGTAAAGGCTATGCTGTAACTATTCGTTATTTGGATCCACCTCTACATGAATTCGTTCCTACAGTTGAAGAAGATATTAAGGAATTAGCAAAGGCATTAAATAAAGATGTTAGTGATGTTGTTGCCTTAATTGATTCATTACATGAATTTAATCCAATGATGGGCCATAGAGGTTTAAGATTAGCTGTAACTTATCCTGAAATTTGCAAGATGCAAACTAGAGCTGTTATTAGAGCTGCTTTAAATGTTAATAAAGAAATGGGTTGGAATATTGTTCCTGAAATTATGATTCCACTTTCAAGTGAAGTTAAAGAATTAGGATATGTTAAAAAAATCGTTGTTGAAACTGCTGATGAAGAAATTAAGAATGCAAATGCAAAACTTGAATATAAAGTTGGTACAATGATTGAAATTCCAAGAGCTGCTTTAACAGCTGATGAAATTGCTACACAAGCTGATTTCTTCTGCTTTGGAACTAACGATTTAACACAAATGACATTTGGATTCTCTAGAGATGACTCTGGTAAATTCTTAAATAGTTATTATGAAAAGAAAATTTTAGAATTTGATCCATTTGCAAAATTAGACCAAGTAGGTGTTGGTAAATTAATGAAGATGGCTATTAAATTAGGTAAGCCAGTTAACCCTGCTTTACATGTTGGTATTTGTGGAGAACACGGTGGAGATCCATCATCAATCGAATTCTGTCATGAAATTGGTTTAGATTATGTTTCATGCTCACCATATCGTGTTCCAATCGCAAGATTATCTGCTGCACAAGCAAATATTAAAAATAAAAGATAATTAAATTGATATGATAATTAAATTATAAAGGTAATTTTGGCAATCAAAATTACCTTTTGTAAAATAAATTGATATAAATGAGAATTATGAATAAAACTATGAATAAAACAAGAATTATATTAATAAGCTTATGCTTATTATCTTTACTCCTCTTTTTAACATGCTGTGGTGAAAAGATTGTAGTTCATGAGCATGAATTTGAAGATGAAATATCTTATGATGATAATTATCATTTCTATAAATCTACTTGTGGTCATGATGTGACAAGCACAAAAGAAGCACATTTATTTGGTGAAGAAAGAATCATAAGAGCTGCTACATCAACTCAAAATGGCTTAAAGGAAAAAGAATGTAGTGTTTGTGGATACAAAGTACAAGAAGATGTTATTTATCAGGGAAAGCAATTCTCATCTAGTTGGGATTATGATAGTGAATATCATTATCACAAAGATTTATATAGCGAAGCAAAAACTGATAATGCACCTCATGATTTTAGTGATTGGATTACCTTGAGTGTTGCTACAGTTTATCAAGAAGGATTAAAATATAGAGAATGTAGTGTATGTGGATATAAACAAGAAGAGGTGGAAAATATGTCAAATGTGAAAAAAATACCTAGATTACAAAAAGGTGATACAATTGCGTTAATAGCACCAGCTTCACCTGGATCTTCATCTAGTGCAAGTAGTACTAAATCTGCACTTGAAGCTAAGGGCTTTAAGGTAAAAGTATATCCTTCTGTTACTCAAGGAAGCTCTTATCCTGTTTCTTATTTAGCTTTAAGTGATGAAGTAAGAGCAAAAGAAATTAATGACTGCTTTAAGGATCCTACAATCAAAGGTATTGTTTGCCTAAGAGGTGGCTATGGTAGTAGTAGAACATTAGATTTATTAGATTATGATGCAATTAGAGAAAATCCTAAATTCTTTACAGGATATTCTGATATTACTGCTTTAATTAATTCATTCTATTACAAGAGTGGAATAATTTCTTATCAAGGATTTATGGGTTCTAATATTACAAGTAGTAATACAATAACAGCAAATGATATTGATGATGTTTTATTCAATAGTCAAGAAGGAAAAGAATTTAAATATGGTAAATATATATCTAAAAGCAATGATACTGTACAAGGTACATTGATTGGTGGTAATTTATCATTATTTGTTCATTTATTAGGAAGTGAATATTTGCCAAATTGTAAAGATAAAATTATCTTTTTAGAAGATACTGGTGAAAGTACTTATGCACTTGATAGAATGATAACTAAACTGCGCTTATTCCATGTCTTTGATGAATGCAAAGGTGTTGTTTTAGGTTATTTCACGAATGCAAGTGAAAAGACAGAAATTCAAAATATGTTAAAGAGGGAATTTGGAAATATGAATATACCTATATTAAGTGGATTCCCATCTGGTCATGAATCACCATTTGTTAGTTTACCAATTGGTGCTTTAGTTGAGTTATCTCCAAACGGACTTAAGATTTTAGAGGATGTGTTTGAATAATAAAAATGCTTATATTTTTCCAGGAGCAAAGAAATTTCCTTCATTTGGAAAAATATAAGCACTTTTTTTGTTGATTTGTGAAACATCATATGGTATAATTTTCCATGTAGAGGAAATTTTTCTTTCTGTGGAAAAAAATAACTATATATGGAGGTTAATATGAATACTAATTTAAAGAATATAGTTGTGAATAGAGAAAAAGAGATTGAAGAACTTGAAAGAAGATATAATAGTGATAGACCTGAATTCGTAGCAGTATATGGAAGAAGAAGAGTAGGTAAAACATTTTTGATCGATTCTGTGTTTAATGGTAGATTTACTTTTAAGCATGCTGGATTATCACCAATCTCAGGTAATCAAAAGAAAATGGAAGGTAAAATGAAGGAACAACTTAAACATTTCTATAATTCATTATTAATTCATGGAATGAAACCTTCAAAATATCCTACTTCTTGGTTAGAAGCTTTTTATATGCTTGAATTGTTTTTAGAAGAAAGAGAGAATGATAATAAGCTTGTGATATTTATTGATGAGATACAATGGATGGACACACCTAAATCTGATTTTATGAGTGGACTTGAAGCTTTTTGGAATAATTGGGTTTGTTATTCTCATAATGTATTATTAATTGTATGTGGAAGTTCTACATCTTGGATATTGGACAAGTTAATAAATAATTATGGTGGTTTATATAATAGATTGACATGTCAAATTAAATTGGAGCAATTCAATCTTGCTGAATGCGAAAAATTTTTGAATTATAATAATGTTAATATGTCTAGATATGATATAGCTACTACATATATGGTTTTAGGGGGAATACCTTACTATTTAGAAAAAATTAATAGGGAAAAAAGCCTTGGCCAAAATATTGATGATTTATTCTTCAATAAAGGTGCAGTATTAGAAAATGAATTCGAAAGATTATTCTCATCAATATTTACAAATGCTAGTACAATTATTAAAGTTGTAAAAGCAATAAATTCTAAAAGAATAGGTTTGAGTAGAAGTGAAATTATTGATTATACAGGAATAGAATCAAGTGGAGAACTTTCATCAATTTTGAAAGCACTCGAAAATGGTGATTTTATTATTAAATACAAGCCATTTGGTGGATCAAAGAATATGCTTTATAAATTAATAGATCCATTCTGCTTATTTTATTTGAGTTTTGTAGATAATAAATCCATCGCTTCAACAAATTTCTGGATGAATAATATAGATTCTCAAAGAACAGTTGTATGGAAGGGTTTGGCTTATGAAAATGTATGCTTTAATCATATTAATCAAATAAAGAAATCTTTGGAAATATTGGGTGTTTCATCAAATAATTATATGTGGTCTAAAAAAGGAGACATTGATAGTGAGGGAACACAAATTGATTTGATTATCGATAGAAAAGATAATGTTGTTAATATGTGCGAAATTAAATTTTATCAAGATGATTTTCTAATTGATAAAGATTATCATCTTAATATAGTTAGAAAAGCAAGGGTTTTAAAAGAAAATATAGGAAAAAAGAGAACATCAATTATTCCTATACTTATTACAACATTTGGAATTAAGAATAACGAATATAGATTTGATTTTAATAAGGTAATAACATTGGATGATTTATTTAAAGAAGTATAATATATCTTAAATTGTTTATACATTTTTGAAAGAAAAGTTATTTATATTTTTCCAGGAGCAAAGAAATTTCCTTCATTTGGAAAAATATAAGCTCTTTTCAACTTATATTTTTTATTATTGAAATAATGACATAATTTAGTATAATGTAATAAATGAATATTACATTTGTTAATAAGAAAGGTAAAATAGTTAATTATGGATGAAGTAAAAATAATAGAAATTAAAAAAAGTGTTTTTAGTGAAAACGAAATTAAAGCAGATGAATTAAGAGAAATATTAAAGAAGAAAAAAACTTTTTTACTTAATCTAATGTCTTCACCTGGTGCAGGTAAGACTACTACATTAATTAAACTTATTAACACAATAAAAGAGAAGTCAGCTTATAAAGTTGTAGTTATGGAAGCTGATATTGATTCTGATGTTGATGCTAAAAAGATAAAAGAAGGTGCAGGAATTGAGGCTATTCAACTTCATACTGGTGGAATGTGCCATTTAGATGCTGAAATGACAAAGCAAGGGCTTGACAATATTGATTGTGAAGATGCTGACTTAGTCATTTTAGAAAATGTTGGTAATTTAGTTTGTCCTGCAGAATTTGATACCGGTGCACATTTGTGTGCGATGATTTTATCAGTTCCAGAAGGTCATGATAAACCACTTAAATATCCATTAATGTTTGAAATATGTGATTTAGTAATTATTAATAAGATTGATTGCTTGCCATTCTTTGATTTTAACATGGCAAAATGTGAAGAATATGTTCATTTCAGAAATGAAAATGCAAAAATAATTCCAATCTGTGCTAAGACTGGTGAGGGTGTTGATGTTCTTGCTGAGTATTTGATTGGTAAATTAGAAGAGTTTAAAAATTGAATAATTTAAATAAATATACTAATAGGAGAAAACTATGTCAGAACAAAATAAAAACATTAAAAGTGTATATCAAGGTGAAGAAGTAAAGACTCCTTTTGATGAAAAGCTTTTAAAACTTGCTAGGAAGATTACAGATAATGTAAAAGTAAAATTAAGAGGTGTTAATACTAATGATCCTGAATATTGGGGATTAAAAGAGATGATTACTGAAGAGATGACAGATATTTTACTTACTATGAAAGTAAGAAAATTCTATTCATTAGAAGAATTAATCAAGATGAATCCTAAATATTCACCAATTGATGTTGAACGTATATTAGAAGAAGGTGCTTATGCTGGTATTATTGAATATGATTATGGCGATAATTATGATGATAATGGTCCTATTAAGGATGCACCAAAGATTAAACGTTATCGTTTGTCTTTCTTTGTTCCAGGTAGTGCAGAATTATTCAATTCAAGAAAAGAGACAATTGATGCTAAGCCTGCTGTTGCTTCATTCTTTGAACGTATGACATTTTTACCACTTGAAGATGTTACTCCTATGGTACGTCCTGGTGGTGATGGTATTGGTATGCATGTTATTCCTGTTGAAAAAGCAATTGAACAAGAAAATGAAGCAATCAATTTAGAAAAGATTTCTTATTGGCTAAAGAAATACGATGGTCATATTTCTGCTGGTATTTGTTCATGTAGATATTCAAGAGCTGCCTTAGGTGAAGCATGTACTGATGATGTTGAAGATTGGTGTGTTCAAGTTGGTGATATGGCTGATTATACAGTTGAAACTGGAAGAGCTCATTATATTACTAAAGAAGAAGCACTTGAAATCATGAAAAAAGCTGAACAAAATGGTTATGTTCATCAAATTACTAATATTGATGGTAAAAATAAGATATTCGATATTTGTAATTGTAATGTAAAGATTTGTAATGCTTTAAGAACATCTTTATTATTTAATACACCTAATCTATCAAGAAGTGCTTATACAGCTAAAGTTGATAAAGAAAAATGTGTTGCCTGTGGATATTGTGTTGAATCTTGTCCATCTGGTGCAGTTAAATTAGGTCAAAAATTATGTCATAAAGATGGCAGTGAATTCAAATATGAAGTTTCTATTTTACCAGATAAAATTAAATGGGGTAAATATGCATGGGATGAGAATTATCGAGATACGATGAGAAAGAGTGAAACATATTCAACTGGTACATCACCTTGTAAGACTGCATGTCCAGCTCATGTTCCAGTTCAAGCATATTTAAAGAAAGCAAATTTAGGTGAATATGATGAAGCACTTGCTTTAATCAAGAAAGAAAATCCTTTCCCAAGTGTTTGTGGAAGAGTATGTAATAAACGATGTGAAGAAGCTTGTACAAGAGGTACAATTGATCAAGCAGTTGCTATTGATGCTGTAAAGAAGTTTGTTGCTGATAGAGAACTAAAGAAAGAAAATAGATATATTCCAGAAAAGATAATTGAACGTGTAAATGGAGATTTTTCTGAATATAAAATTGCTATTATTGGAGCTGGTCCAGCTGGTTTAAGCTGTGCTTATTATTTAGCTTTAGCTGGATATAAGCCTACAGTATTCGAAAAGAATGAGAAACCTGGTGGAATGTTAATGTATGGTATTCCATCATATAAATTAGAAAAAGATGTAATTGATGCTGAAATTGATGTAATCAAGGAATTAGGCGTTGAAATAAAGTGTGGAGTTGAAGTTGGTAAGGATATTACAATTGAAGATTTGAAGAAAGAAGGCTATAAAGCATTCTATATTGCTATTGGTTGCCAAGGTGGTAGACGTCCTAATGTTAGTCATGATGATGCAGAAGGTACATATATTGCTGTTGATTATTTGAAGGAAGTAATTGAGAATAAAGATGGCTTAGAATATGATGGCAATGTAGTAGTTATTGGTGGTGGTAATGTTGCTATTGACTGTGCAAGAAGTGCATCTAGATTAAATGGTAAAGTTACTATGGTTTCATTAGAAACTAAAGAAACAATGCCTGCATCACTTGACGAAATCAAGGAAGCTGAAAAGGAAGAAGTTCATATTCTTAATAGTTATGGACCAAAAGAAGTATTGGTTGATGAAGACAATAAAGTTATTGGTATTGTTTTAAAGAGATGCTTACAAACAATTGATGAAAATGGTAAATTTAATCCTTTCTATGATGAAAATGATACAATCACTATTGATTGCGAAAGAATCATTTTTGCTATTGGTCAAACAATCGTTTGGGGTGATTTATTAAAAGGAACGAATGTTAAGTTTTGGCATGGATCTTATCCTGTAGCTGATAAAGTAAGTTATCAAACAGATGATCCTGATATCTTTGTTGGTGGTGATGTTTATACAGGTCCTAAATTTGTTATTGATGCTATTGCAGCAGGTCATAATGTGAGTGAAGCTATTAGACGTCATGTAAGAGAAGCTAATATGACAATTGGTTATGCTAAACGTCAATTTACACCACTTGATACTAAAGACATTAGTGTTGTAAGCTATGATAACGCCAAACGCCAAATTGAAGGAATGGATGAAAGCATTAATTACAAAGGTTCATTTAAAGATGCTCATCTAACATTCACTGAAGAGCAAGTTAAGAAAGAGACAAGCCGTTGCTTATCTTGTGGTGCTTCTTTTGTTGATTATAATAAATGTATAGGTTGTGGTATTTGTGTAACTAGATGTAAATTTGATGCTATTCATTTGCATAGAGATCATCCTGAAATGTCAGATTTAAGACCTGCTGAAAACAAGGTTGGTGGCTTATTGAGTTATGCTTTGAAACGTGGAATCAAGATTATTTTCAATGCTGGAAGTAAAGATGCATGTAAGATGAGATTAAAGAGAAAAGAATTCAAGAAAGTATATAAACAATCTGAAAATAAGCATACTGGTAATGCTATTTTATAATTATGCATGAATTAGGTATTGTTTTCTATGTTGTTGATGAAATAGAAAAAGTAGCTAAGGAAAAGGGTGCAACTAAAGTACTAGGTGCAACCTTAGAACTCGGTGAAGTTTCATCAGTAATTCCATCATATTTTATGGAATTGTGGGAATGGACAATTAAAAAACATGAGATGTTAGTTGATTGTAAGCTTGATTTAGTTACTATGAAGGCTATTTCTTATTGCACTGAATGTAAAAAAACATATGGCACTGTTGAATTTGGGAAGACATGCCCAAATTGTGGGAGTGTTAAGACTTATCTAGTGACAGGTAATCAAATTAATTTAAAGAATATAAAAGTATAATGAAAAATGCATCTCAAGATTTAATTTTGAGATGCTTTATAAACAAGTGAGGAAAATATGGATATTAATTATAAAGATAGATTTGTTGTCGTTAGTGAGATTATAAAAGATTGTCTTCTTGATATAAGATATTATTCATCTTTTAATTTTGTTGGTACAAGAGTAGATGGATATTTAGAACCGATTGCTATTCTTACAAAAGAAGCATGTGATAAATTAAATGAAGCTAATGAGATATTTAAAAAGTCAGGTTATATCATTAAAATATTTGATTGCTATCGTCCTCAAAAAGCAGTTAATCATTTTGTGAGATGGGCAAGTGATGTAAATGATATTAGAACTAAAGAATATTTTTATCCAAATGTTAATAAAAAAGATTTATTTGATTTAGGCTTTGTATCAAAAAAATCAGGTCATAGTAGAGGTTCTACTGTCGATTTAACATTAGTTAATATGAAGACTGGAGAATCTATTGACATGGGAGGTGGCTTTGATTATTTTGGTGAATTATCACATAGTGATTATCAAGAAATAACTATTGAACAATATAATAATAGATTATTACTTAGAAATATAATGGTAGAATGTGGGTTTAAGACAATAAAATCTGAATGGTGGCATTTCACTTTAATTGATGAACCTTTTAAAGATACATATTTTGACTTTGATGTAAAAAAAGATTTCTAGATTATTTATGATTGTGATAAAATATATATGTATATATAATAAGTAATTTATAAAAGGAGAAATAAAATGAAATTTAAAAATATTATATTCTTAATTATTATTGCTTTTGCTTGTGTTTTCGCTCTTGTTGGTTGTGGTGAAGACCCAATTGATGATGGTGGAGATGATAAAGAATACATTTTAAATGTTAGTACTTTTGGTAATCTTGAAATCAATGAAGAAAAAAGACTTGATATTCAAGTTGAAAACATCAATTTAGCTGATGTATCTGTTATTTCAAGTGATGAAAGTATTGTAAGTGTAAGTAGTGAAGGTATTATAAAAGCATTAAAGGCTGGTACAGTTACTATCACAGTAAAAGTAAATGGTCATGATGAATTAACAAAGACTTTCACAATCACAATTAAAGAAGAAACAATTGAATTAAATATTGAAAATTATGAATATGATTATGATGAAGGAGCAAGCTATGAACTTGGCTTAAGTAGTTCAAATAATGCTTCATCATTATTTAAAGCCGGTTTCAATTATTCATCAAGTGATGAAGGAATTATAAAGATTGATAATGATGGTAAAATTGAAACTATTGGTGTTGGTAAAGCAACAATTACTGTTACTTCTAAATTAGATAGTAGTAAAAAATATACATTCGAACTTGAAGTTAAATTAGATCCTTTAAAAGTAATTGAATCATTCAATATTGAAGAACCTTTATATCAAGAAGTTAAAAGCTTTGGTAATACTGAAATTAAGCAAATGGTTAAAGGTAGTGTTAATTTATATACTCCAATGGATCTTAATTTGATTGAAAACATTGTTCCTATTACTAATAATAGTCCTTATGTTGGTCAAACTGCTACAGAAGAATTATTGCAAAAGGCTGAAAATGAAAATAAATATGTAAGAAGTGGTATTCTACATACTGAAACAACTAAAATCACTTATCATGATACAGGAAATAATAACAGAGGTGCTGATGCTCCAATGCATGCAAGATATATGATTAGTGAAGGTAATATCAGTGCAAGAAGTAGAAGCTGGCATTATACTGTTGATGAAAATTGTGCTATTCACCACATCCCTGATGAGGAAGTATCATGGCAAGGTGATACATATGGTTCTTATTCAACAAGTATTGGTATTGAAACATGTGTGAATGAAGGCAGTGAATTTGATATTACATGGCATAGAACAGCTAAATTAATGGCATCATTATTAAAGAAGCACAATATGGGCTTCTCTGATATCTTGCAACATTATGATTGGATGGGTAAGAATTGCCCTCAAACTCTAAGAATGAATAATTTATATCCTTATGCTTTTAGTATGATAAAAGCAGAATATAAAGTTATTACATTATTAGATGGCTATACTATTAAGTTTTATTCTTTAAATAATGATTTAGTAGATGATAATGGTCACATTGTAAATATTCCAGAAACTGCTACAGAAGTAGGTTATATTGTTCATATTTATAATGATAAAGGCTATGATGCAAAGAAGATTCTTTATACTACTATTCCTGGACTTGATGGAAGCAAGAAAGATAGTAACAATAATGCAAAAATTAAAGAAGCTTATGCTGAATTAATTGATATTAATAAAGATAATTATAAATCTATATTTGAAAAATTTAATAATTTAAGTGTTGATGAAATGTTACGTGCAACAGGTCATGAATATTTAGTTAAGGAAGTTGATAAACTTTTATCAACTGATGCAGCACTTAAAAAAGATTTATGTATTTCTGAAGTTAATATGACTAATAATACAATGTATCAATATATTGAACTTAAGAATAATAGTAATGAGACACTTAAATTAGAAGGATATTATTTAAAATATATTGAAGGTGAAAAAGAAGTAACACTTAAACTAAATAATAAAGAATTTAGTAAAAATACTAATATCATTATTTTTGGTGCTTTGAATGAAGATTTTGAATATAATGAAAAAGTATTATATCCAGATTTAGTTGTAGATTATAAATTCGGTGCAAGTGGAACTATTAAGTTATATAATGCTAATGATGAATTGTTAGATTCTGTAACTTATAGCAGCTATTTATCTAGAGTTGGAAATAGTGGTGTTGAAGCTGATGATTTTGTGTCTACTGTTATTTCTCCTGTTAATTCAAGAGGTGAAATATACGAAGTTAGAAGTGGAGTAAATGACAAAGTAATAGCAACTGAAGTAGCAATTCTTAAGATTCCTAGTGAGCTTGTGAAAAACGATGAAACAAAGGCATTAATTGATAATGCTTATGCATTATATAATGCACTAGGATCAAAAGAGAAATTGAAGGTAAGGAATTTCACAAATCTAAAGAATATTAAGGCTGCTTATGATGCTTTATAGAATAAATAACGCCTTAGGGAGATAGTTCCTTAAGGCTTTTTTTTAAAATAATAAAAAATGATATTTATTAATTTAAAACTATTTTTACTATGACTAAATGAATTATTAATAATTAACTCGAAAAAACTAGGTAATTTCCTAAGTATAATGAGTATATTTTTCTTTTGTTTTATGTTATAATCTTGATTAGATTATCAAAAAGAGGTGATTTATGTTTTCTTTTAGAAATGATTATAATGTTTTATGCCATGAAAATATTATTAAAGCATTAATAAATGCAAATGGTAAACAACTAGATTGTTATGGATTAGATGAATATAGTAAAGAAGCAAGTGAAAGAATTAAAGACATCTTTGATTGCAAGAATAGTGAAGTTCACTTTCTTTGTGGTGGTACACAAACTAATATGGTTATGATTTCTTATATGTTAAGAGATTATGAAGCCGTTTTAGCATGTTCAAGTGGACATATTAATATTCATGAAACTGGAAGTGTTGAAGGCAGTGGACATAAGATTTATACTTGCAAAGGTAGAGATGGAAAAGTAACACCTCAAGATATTAGGGATGCATTAATTGTCAATTGCAATGAACATACAGTTAAAATTAAGATGGTATATATTTCTAATTCAACTGAAATTGGAACAATTTATTCTTATCAGGAATTAAAAGAATTGAGCGAAGAATGTAAGAAAAACAATTTATATTTATTCATTGATGGTGCACGTTTAGGTGCCGCTTTAACATCTAAATATAATGATGTAAAAAGAGAAGATATTGCGAAAATTGCTGATGCTTTTTATATTGGTGGAACTAAAAATGGTTTAATGATTGGTGAAGCATTAGTTATTGTTAATAAGGAATTACATGGCTTTTTTAGACATGAAATGAAAAATAAAGGTGCGATGATTGCGAAAGGCTATTTGTTAGGTATTGAATTCAATGAAATATTTAAAGATGATTTATATTTTAAATTAGCTTCTCACACTAATGAAATGGCTTATTATTTAAAAGATGAATTAAGAAAAATTAATATTGATGTTAATGATTCACCTACAAATCAATTATTTGCTTTCTTTGAAAGGAAGAAAGCACTTGATTTGATTGATAAATTTGGTCTTGAATTATGGACTGATTTAGATGATAAAATTGAAGTGAGATTTGTTACTTCATTTAAGACTGAAAAAGAAGATGTTGATGTTTTAATTAATTATTTAAAGAATTATTAATTCTTTTGGAGTGTTTTAATGGCAAATGAGCATAAAAGAACACTTGATTTGACTGTTGGAAATTACAAAAGCAAAATGATTATTTTTGCTATTCCTATATTTTTAAGTTCTTTGCTTCAAACTTTATATAACACAATAGATTCAATTATTGTTGGTAATTATATAAATAAACAAGCACTAGCTGCAGTCACTTCAAGTAGTAATTTAATATTCTTACTCAATAGCTTTTTTATTGGTATATCAATGGGAGCAGGAATATTAACAAGTAAGTTTTTTGGGGCTAAGCAGTATAATAAAATGTCTAAATCCATTCATACAGGTATTACTGTTAGTTTCTTTTCAGGAATATTATTAACAATTGTTGGTGTTAGTCTTACTCCAACAATATTAAAATGGATGAATACAGATCCAAATGTTTTACCTCAATCTATTGAATATTTTAAATATTATTTTTTAGGTTGTTTAGCAATGGTTATGTATAATACCTTTAATGGTATATTAAATGCTGTTGGTAATTCTAAAAGACCATTAATGTATCTTGCAATATCATCAATATTAAATGTGATTTTAGATATTGTATTTATTAGAGTTTTTCATGGTGGAGTAAAGAGTGCTGCTATTGCAACTACCATTTCACAATTCATTAGTGCAATTCTTTGTTTGATACACTTACTTAATAAAGATAATATTTATCATGTGGAAATAAGAAAAATAGGAATTGATAAAGAGATGTTTATAGGAATGCTTAAATATGGCCTTCCTACAGGAATACAAAATTCGGTGATTGGTCTTGCTAATGTCTTTGTTCAATCTAATATTAATAAATTTGGTGAAGATGCAATGGCAGGATGTGGTTCATACAATAAATTAGAGGGCTTTGTTTTTCTTCCGATTATGTCTTTCACAATGGCGATAAGCACATTTATTGCTCAGAATTTAGGTGCTAATGAATTTGAAAGAAGTAAAAAAGGTGCTAAATTTGGTATTATTACTACCATGATAATGGCAGAAATTGTTGGAATTGTATTTTATTTGATTGCCCCACAAATGATTTCTATCTTTAATCAAGATATAGAAGTAATCAAATATGGTACATTAGAAGCAAGAACTATTAGTATATTTTTCTTTCTACTAGCTTTTTCTCATTGTATTGCATCAGTTGCCAGGGGTGCAGGAAAGGCAATTGTACCAATGATAGTAATGCTAGCTATTTGGTGTGTTTTAAGAGTAACTTATATAAAAATTGTAATGATATATACAGATAATATTAAATATGTATTTATAGCTTATCCTATTACTTGGTTTATAAGTTCTATTATTTATTTAATCTATTTTCTAAAATCTGATTGGGTTCATAGCTTTATAAGAAGTGAAGAGAAGAAGAGATTAAGAGAGATGGAGAAAAATCAATTATAATAATAAATATTATAATAATAATAAATATAATTATTTAAATAATTATATTTATTATTTTTTTATGTAGTATGTTATAATATTGTTAATTTAGTGAAATTTAAAAGGAGTTTATATGAGCTTTGTTGAAAAGAAAAAAAGACGATGCGGTGATAGAAAAGATGGAATCTGGGTTAGAGATATTACTGGTTTGAATGTTATGATGAGTTCTTTATATCCTAATAGATGTGATTGCGAAGTATGTATGCATGAAGAATTGGATATTACAAAACTTTTAGAATATATTGATAAGAAGAATAGTGATGATCCAGCACATAAAACAAAATTATTTCATTGCATTGTTGCTATGATGGTAAGAATTGTAAATACAAGAAGATATTTAAATCGATTTGTTAGAACTAATAGAATCTACGAAAGAGATGAAATTACAGTATCATTTGTTGCTAAAAGAGCATTTAATGATACTGCTGAAGAAGCACTTGTGACTTATAAAGCAAAAAAAGATCATACAATTAAAGATGTCACTAAATTCATATTAGGTGAAGTAGATGAAGTTAGGAATACCAAGAATAAGAAAAAAGATTTGAATAGTACGATTAATAAAGTTGCTAGGTTGCCAAGACCATTATTAAGGATGATTACTGGTTTTGTTAGATGGTTAGATAAATATGGAAAAGTTCCAAAATCATTAACTCATGGTGACCCTGCTTATTCCACAGTGTTACTTTCAAATTTGGGAAGTATTAAATGTCCTTCTGTATATCATCATTTAAATAATTATGGAACTAATTCAATAATGATGACAATTGGTACAATGAAGAAGAAAAATATCTTAAATAGTGATGGAAGTATTGAAACAAAAGATGTAGTTGATATATCTGTTACAGCAGATGAAAGAATTGCTGATGGTTTTTATTTTGCAAAATCAATTAAAATGTTAAATTATTTATGTTTACATCCTGAAATATTGGATTTACCATTCGATGAAGATGTAAATTTAGAAGAAAAATAAAGGAAGAAATAAATGGAAAAATTAGAATATTTAAAAGGTAAACTATTTGATTCAGTATTAGAAATTGCTAACAAGTACCCTGATAATATTGCATATGAATTTATGGGTAAAAAAGTAAAGTATAAAAAATTCATTTGTGAGATTGATTTATGTGCTAAAGCTCTTATAAAATTAGGAGTAAAAGAAGATGACATTGTTTGTATTGCTATGCCTAATGTTCCTCAAGCAATTATCATGTTTTATGCTGTTAATAAAATTGGAGCTATTAGCAATATGATTCATCCATTATCATCTGAAAATGAGATGTTACAACTTTTAAATAGAGTAAAGGCAAAGACTTTATTACTTATGAACCAATTCTATAATTCAATTAAGAATATTAGAAAAGATACGAGTTTAGAAAATGTTATTATTGCATCTATAAAAGAAGCATTACCAGTAATGAAAAAAGTTCCTTATGCTTTGACTTTAGGAAGAAAAGTGCCAAAAATTGATAAAGGTGAAGCTGTTCTTTTATATAAAGATTTCTTAAAAGCAGTTAAGAATGATAATATTGAATTACCAAAGATAAGTGATAGAGAAGAAAAAATGGCAGTAATTCTTCAATCTGGTGGAACTACAGGAAAAATGAAGGGTGTATGTTTGTCAAATAAAAATATCAATGCTTGTTCTGTCCAAATGAAAGCAGCAAATCCAATGATTGATTCTACTGATAAGATGTTATCAGTTATGCCGATTTTTCATGGTAATGGTTTAGTTATTGGTGTTCATACAATGCTTATCACAGGAGCAAGATGTATCTTGATTCCTCGATTCTCTCCTGCAACTTATGCAAAAGATTTATTAAAGCATAAATGTAATTATATGTCAGGTGTTCCTACTTTGTTTGAAAAACTTATGGGTGTTGATTGTATGAAGAATGCAGATCTTTCATTTTTGAAAGGTGTTTTTTCTGGTGCTGATTATTTGTCAGTAGAATTAGAAAGAAAACTAGATTCTTTCTTTGAAAAACATAATTGCCCAGTTAAGATTAGACAAGGTTATGGTATGACAGAAGGAGTTGTTGCTACATCACTTAATCCAATGGTAGATTTCAAAGAAGGTTCAATTGGTCTTCCTTTACCTGATACAAATATGAAGATTGTTGAAGCGGGAACTGACAAAGAATTACCAGTTGGTGAAGTTGGTGAAATAGTATTTTCATCACTTACTAATATGATGGGATATTATAATGATGAAGAAGAAACAAAGAATACATTAAGATTACATAGTGATGGTAAATATTGGATTCATTCTGGTGATCTAGGAACAAAAGATGAAGATGGCTTTTATTATTTTAAAGGTAGAATTAAACGGATGATTGTAACAAATGGTTATAATGTATTTCCAATGGAACTTGAAAACATAATTGAAGGAAATGAAATGGTTGATAGGTGTTGTGTTATTGGAATACCTGATAAAGAAAGAATAGAAAAAGTTAAAGCATTTGTTGTATTAAAAAAAGGATTTGAAAAAAATGATGAAACAAAAGAAAAACTAAGATCATATTTCAAATTGAATATTGCAAGATATGCTATTCCAAGAGAAATTGAATTTGTTGAAGATTTACCTAAGACAAAAATAGGAAAAGTAGATTATAATAAATTAAGAGATGAAGAAATAAGAAAATTAAATAATGATTAAATAGTATATTAAATATATATGAGAAAAACCACCCAAAAATGGGTGGTTTATTTATTTGTGTTCTGTAATATATCTAGCAACGTAAATACCACTTGCTGAAGCATGTGATAATGAATGTGTTACACCACTACAATCACCAATAACAAATAAATTTGGATATTTTGTCATTAGGTTTTTATCTATTTCAACATGCATATTGTAGAACTTAACTTCAACACCATATAATAATGTATCCATATTAGCTGTACCAGGGGCAATCTTATCTAGTGCGTATATCATTTCTACAACACCATCTAGAATACGCTTAGGAATAATTAAACTTAAATCTCCTGGAGTTGCTTTTAAAGTTGGTGTGATGAATCCTTCATCAATTCTTGCTTTTGTGCTACGTCTACCACTTACAAGATCACCAAATCTTTGTACAATTATTCCACCACCTAGCATGTTAGATAATTTTGCTATATTCTCACCATAGCCATTGCTATCTTTGAATGGTTCTGAGAATTGTAAGCTAACAAGTAAAGCAAAGTTAGTATTTTTTGTATGTAGTTTTGGATCTTCATAACTATGACCATTAACTGTGATGATTCCATTTGTGTTTTCGTTTACTACAACACCATGAGGATTCATACAAAATGTTCTTACTTGATCATTAGTGTTCTTTGTTTTATATACTATTTTAGATTCATATAATTCATTAGTGATTTCTTGGAATACTTCAGCTGGAAGTTCAACTCTTACACCTAAATCTACTCTATTTGATTGTGTAGGAATGTTTAAATCAGATGAAATCTTTTCCATCCATTTACTACCACTTCTACCAACTGAAATAATTACTTTATCACCATAATATGTATCATTATTTATATTATCAATGTTAATTTTATAGATTTTATCTACATATTCAATAGATTTAACTGGTGACTCGAAGAAGAAGTCAACTTTATCTTTAAGTTCATTATAGATATTGCCTAAAACGATGTAATTGATTTCTGTTCCAAGATGTCTTACTTTTGCATCTAACAAATGTAAATCATGTTCTAAGCATACTTTTTTGAATTTTGTATTGCCTGTTTCAAATGTTCTAGTTTTTTCACCACCATGGCTTACATTGATAGTATCAACATATTCCATTAGGTCTAATGCTGTTTCTTTACCGATGTATTCCCAAAGATTACCACCAAAATTATTTGTGATATTATATTTACCATCGGAAAAAGCACCAGCACCACCGAAACCATTCATAATAGCACATGTTTTACAATTGATGCATGAAGTTATTTTTTTGCCATCGATTGGACATTTTCTTTTTGCAAGCTCTTTTCCAGCTTCAAAAACAGCAATTTTCATTCCCTTATTTAATTTAACTAATTCATAAGCAGAAAAGATACCACCAGGACCTGCTCCAATAATTATACAATCGTATTTCATAATGACCTCGTTTGTTTATTATTATATTTTGTATTCAGTTAACCACGAATACTTTACGATTATATCATAAATTATTCATTCTTTCCATCTTTTTTTGATTTAGTTTCTTTTTGTTTTAAATAATGTGTATTAAATAAAAAAACATATTACATGCTTTGTGTTCATATATTACTATAAAAGCTAGGCGATTTCATTTTTGAATATTCGTGGGGATATGATATTTTAGTATTTCATAGTGACGATTTCTATGCTTTACAACAAGCATATAATGATGAATATATTTCACAAATCGATTTATGTGAAATTTATAGAATTTATCATAAATGATTTAACAATATGATAAAACATTATGAAAAAATAAAAAACAATTTTCATGAAAATAATGTTTCAAAAGAAAACATTTTCAAGCGATTATTTTCATTGATTGCTTGAATTAAATTATAGTTTTGGTAAAATAATAGTGTAATTAAATATTTTAGCCGATATATACCTTCATTAAATCGTGGCGAAGGAGTCTCTACCGCATTGCCCTTAAGAATGCGACTATCGAGGAAATATACCCTAAAAACAAGGGGGTAATTTCGTTTCTTTTTATATTGGCGTTATTTTGTAACGTCTTTTTTTATTATATTAATGAATAATTTATTAATGAATAATTGAGGTGCAAATGAAAGAATTAGAAGAACGAATTATCACTGATGGTGAGGTTTTATCTGGAAATATCTTGAAAGTAGGTAGCTTTTTAAATCAAAAGATTGATTGTCACTTACTTAAAAAAATGGCTAAAGAGACTTTGAAGTTTTTTCCAAAAGAAAAAATTACAATGGTATTGACAATTGAGGCTTCAGGCATAGCATTTGCAACTGCACTTGCTTATGAATATGATGTTGAATTGGTGTTTGCAAAAAAGACAACATCAAGTAATGTTAATGGAAATTTAGTTTCTGCATCTGTTGAATCATATACTCACGGAAAAACTTATAATATTACCGTACCTGCTGATTATTTTACCAAAGATGATGTAGTTTTGATCGCTGATGATTTTCTTGCAAAAGGGAATGCATTAAAAGGCTTGATTGAGATTGTTGAAAGACTGGGAGCTACAATTGCTGGTTGTGTGGTACAAATTGAGAAAGTTTATCAAAATGGTGGTAATAAATTGAGACAAAAAGGGTATAAAGTTATTGCTCTTGCAGGAATAAAATCTATGGAAAACGGAAAAATTGAATTTGTTTAATTTGATTTTTATTCGTAATTTTATTCATTAACGAAAAATCGCTCATCAGGTTGATAATTTCCTTTAAAATTATCAAATTCATAAAAAAATAATAAAAAGTAAAAAAATTATTAAGGAGACGAAAATTATTTTATGAAAAAAATCTTTGTATTTATTTTTGCTATTATTTGTTCATTGACTTTAGTATTTGCAACTGGTTGTGATGGCTTTGGTGAGGTTAAATTTGATCCTGTTAATAAAGAAGATGTTAAGATTGGTATGATTTGTTTACATGACCTTAACTCTACTTATGATGCTAACTTCATTTATTCTATGTATAATGCATTAGATAATTTAGGTATGAGTAGAGATCAACTTAAGTTATTTACTGGTATTGATGAAAGTGAAGATTGCTATAATAAAGCTGTTGAATTAGCTCAATCTTGTAATGTTGTATTTGCAGATTCATTTGGTCATGAAGATTTCATGATTCAAGCTGCTAAAGAATATAAGAATGTTAGATTCTGCCATGCTACTGGTGAAAAAGCTCACTTAGTTAATTTAAATAATTTCTCAAATGCATTCGCATCAATTTATCAAGGTAGATTCCTTGCTGGTGTTGCTGCTGGAATGAAGTTACAAGAAATGAATAAAGATAAAGCAGCAGAAGAACAAAATTGGAAGATTGGTTATGTTGGTGCTTACCCATATGCTGAAGTTGTATCTGGTTATACATCTTTCTATCTTGGTGCTAAATATGTTGCTCCAGAAGTTACAATGGAAGTTAGATATACATCTAGCTGGTTTGATTTCGCAAAAGAACAAGCTGCATGTAATGCTTTAATTGCTAATGGTTGTGCTTTAATTAGTCAACATGCTGACTCAATGGGTGCTCCTGAAGCATGTGAAACTAAAAAGGTTCCAAATGTAACTTATAATGGAAGTACAGCTAGTGCTTGCCCTGAAACATATATCGTTTCTAGTAAAATCGATTGGGCTCCTTATTTTGAATATATGATTAATTGTGTAATTAGTGGTGAAAAGATTGCTACTGACTGGGTTGGAACTATTGAAACTGGTTCAGTTAAATTAGATTCACTTGGAAAAAATGCTGCTAGTGGTACAGATGAAAAGATTGAAGAAGTAAAAGCTAAGTTAGTTAATGGTACTTTACATGTATTCGACCTTTCTACATTCACTGTAGGTGGAGTAACATTAAATTCTGTTATGGCTAATGTTGACTTCGATGAAGCTTATACTCCAGATCATGAAGCTGTAAAGGACGGATATTTTGATGAATCAGCTTTACGTTCTGCTCCATATTTCGAATTAAGAATTGATGGAATTACAGAAATATCTGATAAAGCTAATTAATATTTGTAATTATTGATTAAGTAAATAAAAATAAATAGGGCGGGACTAAACCCGTCTTATTTGCATTTTATAAAGGAGGCCTAAATGACAGAAAATGTTAATAGAGAAAAAGCCATTGAACTTGTAAATATTACTAAGCATTTTAAAGGTGTTTATGCTAATAAAAATATTAATATTTCTCTTTATAAAGGAGAAATTCTTGCCATTTTAGGTGAAAACGGAAGTGGTAAGACAACCTTGATGAATATGCTTGCTGGGATTTATCAACCTGAAGAAGGAGAAATTTATGTTAACGGAAACTTAGCATCAATATCTTCTCCTAATGATTCATTTAATTATGGTATTGGTATGGTTCATCAACATTATAAATTAGTTGATATTTTTACAGCTGAAGAAAATATTTTACTTGGATTTAGAAAAGAATCTAAAAGTGAAGTAATTGCTAGAGTTAATGATATTGTTAATAAATATGGTTTCAAAATTAATTTAAAGAAGAAGATTCACAATATGTCTATTTCTGAAAAACAAACTATTGAAATTGTAAAAGTATTGGTAAGAAATGTTAACATATTAATTCTAGATGAACCTACTGCTGTTTTAACTCCACAAGAAACTGATGTATTATTTGATGTATTAAGAAAGATGCGTAATGATGGTAAATCTATCATTATCATTACTCATAAATTAAATGAAGTTATGGCAATATCAGATCGGGTAGCTATATTGAGAAAAGGTGAATATATTACTTCTTTTGAAACTGCTAAAACTAATGAAAGAGAGCTTACTGATTATATGGTTGGTAAGAAGGTTGATTTGAAGCTTGAAAGACTTAAGATTTTAGCTAGTCCTCCAGTATTAGAAATAAGACAACTTAATATTATGAAGGATGATGGAACAGTTGCAATTGAGAATTTGGATTTCTTTTTAAGAGGAGGACAAATCTTAGGTGTTGCTGGTATTGCTGGTTGTGGTCAAAAAGAGATGTGTGAAGCTTTGGTTGGCCTAAGACCTTATAAAGGTTATATTACGCACAATGGTAAAAGCATTGTTGGTTATAGCCCTGAACAAATAAGAAATTTAGGCATTTATATGAGTTTTATTCCAGAAGATAGATTAGGTATTGGTCTTGCACCAAGCTTGTCTATTACTGATAATATGATGCTTAAAGATTATAAAGATAATAAAGGTATATTTGTTGATAGAGAAAAGGCAAGAGCTAAAGCTGAGAATTTGATTGAACGTTATAATGTTGTTACTCCATCAACAGAAACTCCAGTAAAGAATTTATCTGGTGGTAATGTACAAAAGATTTTAGTTGGTCGTGAAATAGGACTTAATCCTAATGTATTGATTACTGCTTATCCTGTAAGAGGTCTTGATATTAATTCATCATATATGATTTATGATATTTTGAATCAAGAAAAAGCTAAAAATACAGCTATATTATTTATAGGTGAAGATTTAGATGTTTTGATGACTTTTTGTGATAAAATCATGGTATTATGCCATGGTAAGAATATGGGAGTTGTTCATACAAAGAATACTACAAAAGAAGAAATAGGTCTTATGATGACTGGCTCTAAGGATTTATCAATTGAACTTGGTAAGACTTATGGTATAGCTAGTGATAGCTTATTATCAGAAGAAGAATGGAATGTGTTAATGGGTAAGGAGGTTATAGATAATGGAAAATAATATAACTTCTATAAAAAGACATGAACCATTATTTAAAATATTTAAAAGAAATGATATGCCTAAATGGAAAGCATTGCTTATTAGAGTTTGTGCTACCCTTGGTGCTATTATTTTTTCAATGATTCTTGCATCTATTATCATTGGAAAAAATCCATTTGAAATTTTTGGTACAATGGTTAGTGGTGCCTTTGATCTTCCTTGGAGATTAATTTATGATGGTGTCGTTTTATTAGGTTTTGGTATTGCTATAGTTCCAGCTTTCAAGATGAGATTTTGGAATATGGGTGCTAATGGTCAAGTGCTAGTTGGTTGCCTTGCTGCTTGTCTTGTCATGTTTTATTTTGGCAATAAAATGAACAATGTCATTTTAATAATTATAATGTTTATAGTTTCTTTGATTGCAAGCATCATTTGGGCAGTAGTTCCTGCTATATTTAAAGCTTTCTTTAATACTAATGAAACGTTATTCACTTTGATGATGAATTATATTGCTATTGGTTTAGTTGCTTATTGTAATTTTGTGATGGCTAAAGGAATGAGAGAAACTCCTGGTATCATTAATAATCTTACTGAAAAGGGTTGGATTACTTTTCATTTCCTTCCTCCAACTATAAAATCATATATTTTACCAATTATTGTAATTATTTTAATTACTGTATTCATCTATATTTATATTACAAAGACTAAGCAAGGGTTTGAAGTCAGTGTTCTAGGTGATAGTGAAAAAACAGCTCGTTATGCTGGAATGAATACAAAATGGATTATGATAAGAACTTTAATAATTAGTGGTATTATTTGTGGAATAATAGGATTCTTATTTGCTACTTGTGTTCATCATTGTGTTACTGTTAACCTTTGTGGTGGTAAAGGATTTAGTGGTATATTAATTGCTTGGCTTTCTAATTTTAATCCTTTAATTATGGCTGGTGTAAGTTTATTTATGTCATTTATTGATAATGGTACATCTAGTGTTACTGCCACTTATAGTTTAGGTAGTAATGCATTATCAAGTGTTATCATAGGTTTAATCTTCTTTGCTATTCTTATTAGTGAATTCTTTATTAGATATCGTGTTGTAAGAAGACAAAGAACAACAAAGGAGGCAAAAGAATGTTAGTTTCATTAATAACTAATTCTGTTGCTATGGCTATAGTATTCCTATTTGGATGTTTAGGAGAAACTATAACTGAACGTGTTGGTAATTTGAATCTTGGTATTCCAGGCATTATGTGCTTAGGTGCTTTAGGTGGAGTTATAGGTGTTGATTTAACATATATTATCTTTAATAATCCTGGATGGTTTGCTTTGATGTTTGATGCAATTTTCTTTTCTGCATTATTTGCTTGTATTGGTGGTGCAATTTATGCATTTCTAACTGTATCTTTACAAGCTAATCAAAATGTAACAGGTTTAGTACTTACTACTTTTGGTGTAGGTTTAATGAAATTTATTGGTACTAATTTAAATAGTCCTAATTTATCTGCTGCTAGTAAGATTATGAAATCATTGTTTAATGTTGGTGATAAGCTTGGTTGGTTTGGTCGAATATTCTTGAATTATGGCTTTCTAGTTTATTTTGCTATCATCCTTGCAATTTTTGCTTCAATCTTTATCAAGAGAACAAGAATTGGCTTATTCTTAAGAGCAGTTGGTGAATCTCCTAAGACAGCAGACGCCCAAGGAATAAGTATTACTAAATATAAATATACCTTCATATTGATTGGTAGTGCTATTGCAGGACTTGGTGGAATGTATTATGTTATGGATTACAGTGGAGGTACTACTTTTACTGATGGTCCAATTGAGGCTTTTGGTTGGCTTGCAGTTGCTTTAGTTATATTCTCAGTATGGAAACCTACAATGGGAATATTAGGAGCATTTTGCTTTGGTTTATTATATATATTGCCAATGTATATCAATATTAATCCAATTCAATTAAAGTTTTTTGACATTTTCCCTTATCTTACAACTGTAATTGTACTTATATTTACAAGCATCTTTGGTGGTAAGAGTATTCAACCACCTGGAAGTTTAGGTGTTAATTATTATCGTGAAGATAGATAATTATTATTTATAATAATTATTATTTATTTTTGAATTATAAAAGACCTATGGTGTTTTTTCATAGGTCTTTTAATATATATATAATTATAAATATATTTATTCATATTTCTTGCTTAATTATTTTTGGCATAGTAAAATATAAAAAATGTGAGGTTTGAAAATGACTAAACCAAAAGTTTTTTTCTCAAAAGATTTATCAAGTGAAGGATTAATTAAAATATATAAAGCTTTAAATCCGACTTTAGCAGCTCCTGTTGCGGTTAAGCTACATAGTGGAGAAGAAGGAAATCAAAATTATTTACAACCTGAGTTTTGGAAAGATTTGATTTATTTGATTGAACAAGAATATAAAGATTATAAAGTTGTTGAATGCAACACGGCTTATGATGGAATGCGTGATACAACTGAAAAACATCTAAAATTGATTGATAAACATGGTTGGAGTAAATATTTCAATTTTGATTTAATGGATGCAACTGGTTTAGATGATGTTTTGATGATTGAAAATGGTAAGAGAATTCATAAGAATTATGTTGGTAAAAACTTAAAAAATTATAATTCGATGATTGTCTTATCTCATTTTAAAGGCCACCCTATGGGAGGCTTTGGTGGAGCCATAAAGCAACTTTCTATTGGAGTTGCTTCAAGTCATGGTAAGGCCTATATTCATGGTGCTGGTGATGTTACTAAAATATGGACTCAAGAGCATGATTGGTTCTTAGAATCAATGGCTGATGCAGCTGGGTCTATTGTGAAGAAATTTGAAGGTAAGATTGCTTTTATTAATGTTATGAAGAATATGAGTGTCGATTGTGATTGCTGTAGTGTAGCAGAAGATCCTTGTATGCAAGATATTGGTATCTTAGCATCTTTAGATCCTGTTGCTATAGATAAAGCATGTATTGATTTAGTTTATAGTAGTAATGATCCTGGAAAAAATCGTTTGATTGAAAGAATTGAAACTAGGAATGGTATTCATACTATTTATGAGGCTTATGAATGTGGATATGGAAATATAGAATATGAATTAGAGGAGATTAAATAATGAGAAACAAAATGATTTTAAAAATAGTTTTATCTGGTGCTTTTATTGCTATTGGATGGGTATTACCATTCTTAACTGGTCAAATTCCTGAATTTGGTAATATGCTACTTCCTATGCATTTACCAGTATTCATTGCAGGCTTTATGCTAGGTCCAATTTATGGCTGTATTGTAGGCTTGGTTACACCAATTACAAGATCATTAATATTCGGTATGCCTAAATTGTTCCCTGGTGCAGTTGGTATGATGTTTGAACTTGCTGCTTATGGTTTTATTTGCGGTTTAATCTTTAATGTAATATTAAAGAATTTTAGAAAGAATAAAGGTCAATTACTTGCTACTACATATATTTCATTGGTTGTTGCAATGCTAGGTGGTCGTATTATTTGGGGTTTAGCTCGTATGGCATTTACCTTAATTCCTGAACAATCATTTACTTATGCTGCATTTATCAGTGGTGCATTTGTTACTGCTTGGCCTGGAATATTGATTCAATTAGTTTTGATACCAGCTATTATTTTTGCTTTGAATAAGCAAATGATTATTGATTTTGAAGTCGATGCAAGGGACGAAATAGAACAAGAAAATTTGTAAAAGAAGAAAAAAATTTAAATATAATTATTTAAAATTAAGCATGTTTAATTGATAAAATAGCATTTAAACATGCTTTTATTTGGGACAATAAAGAAAATAATGTTATAATATAATAGTATAAATATTAATAAAGAAGGAGTACTATATGTTTTCTAAATATCTAAAAAAGAAAAAAGAAATAGTTAAGAAACTAATTGCTGATTTAGGTGAGAAATATGAATTTGCATCTATCCTTGCAACTGATGTAAAAGGTATGGTTTATGCAGTGGATAAGAGCAGTACAGTCATTAGACCATCTAGCGTTAGTGAATGTGGCTTTGTATTAAGAGTTAATACAAATGGTTTAATTTATGAATATTCATTTAGTGAACTAACTGAAAAGAATATTGATGAAGTTAAAAAAGGAATTGAAGAATTAATTAATAAAAAAGCAAGCTCAAAGAAAGTAGATGTTACTTTAAATAAAGAAGAAGAAATAAAAAAAGATTTTGTTAGAAAGAGCAAAGGAAAGAAATATAGTGATAATGAAATTATCGATAAATTGAAAGAATTAAGAGATTATGGCTTTAGCTTAGATGAGAGAGTATTAAATTGTCAGGTATCATTTGAAAGTATTGAATATAATAAAATGTATATTTCAAAAAATAAAGAATTAACTCAATTTTATACTTATGATAATCCAAGATGTTATTGCTTAGTAAAAGATGGTGATAATATTAAATATGCTTATGATGGCTTTGGTGGTAATAATCCTGATGAAGAATTTGTTCTTTTGAAAGATTCTATTAAAGAAACTGTTAATCTTGCTATTGAATTGTTAGGGGCTACTATGCCTACACCTGGAAAATATACAATAATTACTGATCCATCAATTACAGGTTTAATTGCTCATGAAGCTTTTGGTCATGGTGTTGAGATGGATATGTTTGTAAAAGACAGAGCAAAATCACAAGAATACAAGAACAAAGAAGTTGCTTCATCTTTAGTTACTATGCATGATGGAGCTAGTGCTACTTTTTCATCAGCTTCATATTTCTTTGATGATGAAGGAGTGCTTGCTCAAGATACAGTTATTATTGATAAAGGTATCTTGATTGGTGGTCTTTGTGATAGTGTAAGTGCTGGAATATTGAAATATCATCCTACTGGAAATGGTAGAAGAGAATCATTTAAACGTAAAGTATATACTAGAATGACTAATACTTTCTTTGATAAGAACAAAGATAAATTAGAAGGTATGATAGCTTCAACTGAATATGGATATTACATTTGTGCTACAAACAATGGAATGGAAGATCCTAAGAATTGGGGAATTCAATGTACTGCTCTTTATGGACGTGAAATAGTGAATGGTAAATTTACTGGTAAAATTGTTTCTCCAGTAGTTATGAGTGGCTATGTTATTGATTTATTAGAATCAATTGAGGCAGTATCCAATACTAAAAAGATAATTGGTAGTGGTGGCTGTGGTAAAGGCTATAAAGAATGGGTTAGAGTTAGTGATGGTGGAGCATCTATCAAAGCTACTGTAAAGATAGGCTAGGTGATAATTATGAATTATAATTTAAATACATTAATAAAAAGAACTATCAAGGTTTTAAGTCAAAATAAAGAAATAAGTGATTATTCACTTAACATTAATAAGAAAAGCACAACTGAAATGTTTTATGTATTGCAAAAACTTGAAACATCAAGAATTACTGATACATTTGAAATTTTAATTACAATTTATAAAAAGAATGGAGAAAATCTTGGTCAAGCAAGTTTCATGATTAGTCATGATATTAATAAGAAACAAATAGAAGAATTAATTAATCAAGCTTTATATAGTGCTTCTTTTGTTAATAATAAATATTATGATATTGTGAAAGGGGAGAAGAAGATAAAGAAAATCAAAAAGATTGACAAAGTTTTATCTGTTACTCCATTTGAATTCTTAGAAAAGACTGCTAATGAATTCTTTAATGCTTCATTTGAAAATGAATCAGAATCAATTAAATTCAATTCATTAGAATTATTCTTTATTAATAACAATGTTAGAATGATTAATTCTAAAGGTGTTAATTATGAAAAAGAAACTAATGAAATCATGATTGAAGCAATTCCTTCATTTACTTCTTTTAAGACAAATTATAAGACAGAATTATATAGAATGTATAGATACAATGATGTAAATGATAAATTGATTGAAAGAATCAAAAAAGCAGCAAAGGAAGCAGTTGAAGATTGTAAACTTAGAAGTGAAGCTGTTAGCTTGAATGAAGTAATTAAAGATGATGAAAAGATAGTTGATGTAGTGCTTCGCGATGAAGATATTTCTAATATGCTAGATGAAATTATTTCATCTTATGATTATCATAGTGTATATACTGAATCTAATATGCATAAAGTAGGTGATATGGTTCAAAAAGATGATAGTAAAAATAAGATTACTGTGAAATTAGAAAAAATATCAAAGGAAGATTTCTTCGATGGTGAAGGTGTATTACTTGATGATGTTACTATAATTGATAAAGGTAAATTAGTTAGCTATTATGGTGGCAATAGATTTGCTTCATATTTAGGATTAAAACCTACAGGATCACTTCCAGTGATTCATTTAGGCAAAGGTAATAAATCAATTGACAAAATCGAAAAGAAAAATGAAAAGTGGATTGAAGTTATCGATATGAGTGGTATTCAAGTTGACTTATATCAAGGATATATCGGTGGTGAAGTTAGACTTGCAAAATATTATGATGGAAAAGAAATAAAAGCAGTAAGTGGCTTCTCTTTTAGTGGTAATTTAGTTGATGCATTAAATAGTATTGAATTATCAAAAGAAGAAATTGCTATTAGATTCTATCGTGGACCTAAATATGCAAAAATTAAAAATATGGAACTTAATTAATTGAGAAAGGAGAATAGAATATGGAAGAAAAAAATCTACAATATTATATTAATAAATATAATGAAACTAATAAGATATTACGTGCTTATGGTTATGCTAATTATTTATCTAATTGGGATGCTGAAACGACAGCTGCTTTCGGTACGATTCAATCTCGTAATGATGTTGTTGGTAGTTTATCAGAATTAAGCTATAAATTATCAACAAGTGCTGAATATACAGAAACAATTGATTATTTGTTTGATCATCGTGATGAATTAGATGACATCTTAAAGCATGAAATATATGAAATGAAGAAGAATAATGAAGCTCAAAAGAAGATTCCAATGGAAGATTTTGTAGCCTTTTCTCAGTTATTAAATGAAGTTTATCCAGTTTATGTGAAAGCTAAGAATGAAGATAATTATGATTTGTTTGCTCCTTATTTAGAAAAAATAATTGAATTCAAAAAGAAGCAAATTAAATATTTAGAAAAAGATAATAGATTTAATAATTATAAAGGTTATGATTTGTTATTAGATGGATTTGAACCTGATATGACGAGAGAAGAATATGATAAATTCTTTGGAGTTCTTAAGGAAAAATTAGTTCCATTTATTAAAAAAGTTACAAAGAAAAAACTTAAATATAATAAGAAATTCTTAAACAAGAAATATGCTTCATCTATTCAATTTGAATATGCTAAATATTTACAAGCTGTTATGGAGTTTGATCCTAATTATACTGTTATGAGAGAAAGTGAACATCCATTCACTACAGGATTTGGCAATAAAGATGTTAGAATTACTAATCATTATTATGAAGATAATGTAAGAAGTTCTATCTTTAGTGCTATTCATGAAATGGGTCATGGCTTATATGAACTACATGTAAGTGATGAAGTTGATGCAAGCTTAAGTGGTGGTGGAGCTAGTATGGCTATGCATGAAAGTCAATCAAGATTTATGGAAAATATGATTGCTAGAAAAGAAGTGTTCTGGGAAACTCATTTTTCAAAATTACAAGAAATGTTTCCAAAAGAATTGAAAGGTATCAATTATCATGATTTCTTTTTATCAGTTAATGAAGTAAAGAGAGATTTCATTAGAACTGAGGCAGATGAATTGACTTATCCACTTCATATTATGGTTCGTTATGAATTAGAAAAGAAAATCTTTAGTGGTAAGATTAAGGTAAGTGATTTAAGTAATGAATGGAATAAATTATATAAGAAATATTTAGGATTAAAGGTTACAAATAATAAGCAAGGCATCTTACAAGATGTTCATTGGGCATATGGTAATTTTGGATATTTCCCAACGTATGCTTTAGGTTCTGCTTATGCTGCTCAATTCTATAAAGCATTAGAAAAAGATGTTGATATTGATAAAGCAATTAGAAGTGGTAAATTAACTGATATTAATAATTGGTTAAAAGAGCATATTCATAAATATGGAGCAAGCCTTTATCCAAAAGAAATAATCAAAAAAGCAACAGGTGAAGATTTTAATCCAGATTATTATGTTAAATATTTGATTGATAAATATTCAAAAATTTATGAAATTGATGATTAATTATAATGATAAATAGGAAATAATTAGTAAATAATTAGTGAATAATTTTCAAATAAAAAGTCTTAGATAGTACTCATTTGATACTATTCTAAGACTTTTGTTTTAATTTTTACTGTTATTTATTCTACGTCTTGTTGTTTTCTTATATAAGAATCTATCTGTAGCAATAACTAGATTCATACTTCCAGGCTTATAATATTGAGCAGATCCTCTTTGGTATTTGGCACCTTTCAGTTGACTTTTGAAAACAAATGTCACGATTAATGCAACTATTAATCCAATAACTAAGCCAATAGCTAGGCCAGCAAATGGAGAATATTCACTATCTTGGAAGATGAAATACATTAATAGACCAATTAAGCCACCATAAACTACAAATTGACCAATTAACCAAAGAACGAATTTGAGTGGAGACATAGGTAGATTACCTTTTAATTTACCTGTTTCACCATTCATTGCGAATGTATAAGTATTGTCTTTCCATCTAGTTCCTAAAATGTAGATTGGGAAGTAAGCATAATCTACTTTAGTATTGTATAATCTAATATTGCAAGTTTCAGTTCTAACTTCTTGATATCCTGTTACTGTCTTTCTAAAGGCAATTTCAGTTCCTTCTCTGATTCTTTGAGTTGCTCTACCACTACATTCTTCAGCTGTTTGATCATATTTATCTGACATATAACCAGCTAGATATGCTGTTTCGAATTCTTTTGTTTCATTAAATGAGAATGGTTCAATTGCTTCAGTTAGTTTATTATCAATTGATTTAGAAGCATCTACTGGTAGATGCTCATAAGCAATACCACCTTCACGAATAACAGAATAATAACTAGTTTCTGTATATTCATAATCTCCCTTAGTGTATCTACGTGTATTAGAACAACGATAATGAATTCTTGCATCTACATCAGCATCATATAACCAATATGGTACATATAATGGTTTAATTTCATTAATTTTGTTTTCTGATTTAAATAATCTTGGAAGAAGAATCTTTTTCTTCATATAATTCTTAAGAGCATCTTTTGCGTCTTTTTCAGTCTTTTTGAATGGAATAATGTATTTAGGCTTTAAAGCACCTGTTAGGTTCTTTCTAAGTAGTACGTTGTTTCCACAATAAGGACATGAAGTAGAAGAAGTGTTCTCTCCACAAATGATTTCTCCACCACAAGCATCACAAAGGTATGAAACCATACCTTCTTGTTCTGCTGTAGAGAATTCTTTCATTGAATCGGTAGTATCCCAACTTGTTTCATCGTTGAAGTCTCTATTTTTTTCTTCATTCATTGCTTTGATGTCTTCAATTGAGAATTCAGAATCACAATAAGGACATTTTATGTTTTGATTAGTAGCATCAAATTTTAAACTGCTACCACAAGCAGGACAAACGAATTGTGTAACCTTGTCAGCCATTCATTACCTCTTTATTACTTTGCATCTTCATCATTGAATGGATCGCCACATTGTGGACAGAATTTAGGTGGGTTCTTTGGATCTTTTGGTTTCCAACCACATTTATTACATTTATATGTAGGTTCACCAGCTGGTTTCTTGCATCCACATTCAGCACAGAATTTGCCTTTGTTTACTTTTCCGCATTCAGGACATACCCATCCATCAACTTGTTCAGGCTTTTTAGTTCCACATTCAGGGCAGAATTTACCAGTTGCTTCAAAACCACATTTTGGACATTTCCAAGTGTCAGCTTTCTTTTCTTCAGGCTTTTTAGCTCCACATTCAGGACAGAATTTGCCAGTAACTGTAGCACCACAGCTTGGACAAGTCCAAGAATCTTTTGCTGCTTGTGCAGCTTGAGCTTGTTTTTCTGCTTGTTGCTTTTCATACATATTGTAATATTGACTAGTATTTACTCCACCTGTTGCATTCATTGCCATACCTAAGCCCATAAATCCAGTCATAGCACCAGCTGAATTACTAGCAGCACCTTTCAAAGCTTCAGCTTGAGCTTCAACTAATGTAGCACCAGCCATACCAGGATCTCTGTACATTGCTTTTCTTTGTGCTTCTTTGATTAAGTCTTGATCTTCTTGAGGAAGAGTAACAGTTGATAATGCAATTGATACAATTTCAAGTCCTCTTAATTCAGCCCATTTATTTGATAATACATCATTCATTGCTTGTTCTAATTCATTAACATGAGCAACAATTTGATTTGGTCTCATTTCCATAGCTGATAATTTACCAAATGCAGGTTGTAAAGCACTAATGAATTCACTCTTTAATTGAGTTTCAATTTTAGATTTTGTATAATCTTCTTCAACGTTTCCACAAACATTAGTATAGAATAACATTGGGTTAGCGATTTTATAAGAATATACACCTGCGCATCTTACACTAACATCAATGTCTAGACCAATTTTATTGTCTACAACACGGAATGGAACTGGTTGAGGTGTACCGAATTTATTATCTAAGATTTCCTTTATATTAAAATAATAAACTCTTTGGTCATTACCAGTATCTCCACCAAAAGCAAATCTTCTTCCGAATGTCTTGAAGAATCCGCCAATACGCTCACCTAATGAACCATAGAATACAGATGATTCACTTGATTTATCAAAAATATATCCACCAGGTTCTGCAGATAATTCAACTACTTTTCCCGCTTCAACAATCATCATACATTGTCCATCAGCAACAGCAATTTTTGAACCATTAGAGATGATGTTTTCGCTTCCTTTTGTATTTGAAGAACGTCTTCCGTTTACTTGTTTTTTACCTTTTACTACTAGTGTATCGTTTGGAATAGAATCACAATAGAAGAATTCCTTCCATTGGTCAGCTAATGTTCCACTCATGGCACCAGCAAATGCTTTAATTAATCCCATAATATATCCTCCTTATATGATTAATCTTTATGATAACATTATATAACAAATAAATCTTAAAATAAATAAATATTAATAGAAAGAATATTAAATCAACTAATTTTAAGTATTTAGAACATATAAATTAGGAATATTTCATATTTATTTGGTGTTATGAAATGATGTGAAAGTAATAATGATAATAATATATTAAAAAAAGCAATCCAATGGTATAAAGATTAAAGACTAGAAATATCTTTATCTTTTATCTTAGGATTGCTTTTAATATTTTTTATTAAATATTATATTTAAATATTTTGTTTATTCAGTTTTTTGATTTTTGGTACGATAGGTATTTCTCCAGCTTTTTCTAAGGCAATCTTAGTTAATACTGGTCCGATAAGTTCATATACAAAAGTAGCACATAGTGCAATTGTGTATATTTTAACTCCATCACTACCAAAGGAAGCTTTTGCTACATTTGCCATTCCAATGGCAACACCTGCTTGTGGAAGAAGGGTAATACCTAAATACTTTTTCACATTAGGTTCAGCTTTTGATATTGCTCCACCAATGTATGCACCACTATATTTACCAATAGAACGGAATAATAGATAAACTAAAGTAACAATTACAATATTCCATGAATTTAAAACAGTTAAATCAATGCTTGCTCCACTTATTACAAAGAATAAAGTAAATAACGGAGCAGTGAATTCATCAACACGTTGTAAATAACGATCACAATCTTTTCTCATATTACAATATGTTGCACCAAGCATCATGCAAACAAGTAAGCTTGATAAGTTAAAATGTATTTCAGGACCAAAATTGAAATTAATTTTACTTAATGCAACACATAATACAGCAAAGCCAATCATCATTGCTAGAGTATTAGCACGAGATTTGAAGAATTTACAAAGTAATGTCATTATGAATCCACAAATAAAGCCAATTAATAAAGATAGTAATATTTCTAAAATTGGAGATACTAGAACTGCTAGGACTGTTAAAGAGGCACCACTCTCATATACTTTCGCAATATTAAAAGAAAGAGAGAAGACCATTAATCCGACAGCATCGTCAAAAGCTACGACAGGAAGCAAAGTATTAACTACAGGTCCGGAAGCGTTGTATTGACGTACAACCATCAAGGTTGCTGCTGGAGCAGTTGCTGTAGCAATGGCACCTAATGTAATTGCAAGACCAACTGAAATATTAAGTGGCTTCATTAACAATAATAAAGCAGCATCAACTAAAATAGTAGTAGTGACAGCTTGGACAACTGTTATAATGAGAATCTTTTTACCCATATGCTTAATCTTACCCCATTTGAATTCAGCACCAATTGATAATGCAATAAATCCAAGAGCAATATCAGTTAAAACAGATAGGCTATTTACTGTATCTTTATATTCATTAATAAAATTGTTTGAAAATACACCAAATGAATTATGTAATATAATTACAACCCCTGGCCCAACTATTAAACCAGCAAGAAGATAAGCAGTTACATTTGGTAATTTTAAATATCTTAGTAATCTCGTCATTAATAATCCTAAAATAAAGAATATTGAGATTACAATTAAACTAAAAGTCAATATATCACCTTCTAACAAATATATATTTTTGACTATATTTTTTTAAGCATTAAACATTTTACTCTTTTTTTTAATATTTTCAATTATTTTTTAGTGTTTGTTTGAATTATTGTGCATGAAAACATTTTTAATTAAAAAAAGAGAAAAAGAAAAGAATAAAAAAATATATTTTATGACAAATATTACTATATATATAAAGAATGGAGGAAATAAGAAACATTTCAAAATTTGATAAAAGGATGGAATAACATTGTTAGAACTGATTTATGTATAATTGTTATACCCCTTGACATAGAATATTATAAGGGGTATAATGGGTATAATGAAGGAGATAAAATATGATAGTTAAACTAGAAGATATTAAAAGAGGCAATGTTTTTGATATTTTGGAGAAGATTGAGGAATTAAATAAAGAAATTTCTCTTTTACCTTCTGGCTCAATAACTACAAAAAGAATAGGCGATAAAGTATATTATTATCATCGAATATCTAAATCAGGAAGACGATTTGAGAGCTACATCCCTTTTGAAAAAGTTGATGAAGTGAAAAAGCAAATAATGAAACGTAAAGATTTAGAAGAAAAATTAAAACAACTAAAAAATAGTATTCCTTTGGATAAGAAAGGAAATAAAAAAGATTTTACTAAATTTAAAACATTTGTACGAATTAATGAACAACTATTAAATATGGCTTTGATTGTAAAGAAGTACAAACATAGAGAATGTTATGATTTTTTATCTAATTATATATTTGGAGAAACTCAAGATAAAGTATTAATTCTTTATGGATTGAGACGTACAGGAAAGACCACTTTAATTCGTCAAGTTATTTTAGAGATGTCAGAAGAAGAACGTAAAAAAACAGCTTTTATTCAAATTGATAGTAATAATACTCTTTCTGAATTATATTCTGATTTAAAATTATTAGAAGAAATGAAATATAAATATGTGTTTATTGATGAAGTTACTCAATTAGAAGATTTTATTGAAGGTTCAGCTATTTTTTCTGATGTTTTTGCATCTAGTGGGATGAAAATTGTTTTATCAGGTACAGATTCTTTAGGTTTTATGTTTGCAGCTAAAAATCAATTGTATGATCGTTCTATTATGGTTCGTACTACTTTTATATCCTATCGTGAATTTGAGGATGTATTGGGAATAAAAGGTATTGATGAATATATTCGCTATGGTGGGACAATGAGCCTTGGTGGGTTAAATTATAATGATAATTCACCTTTCAGTACGAAAGAAAATGTTAGTGATTATGTTGATAGTGCAATCGCCAAAAATATTCAACATTCCCTTAAATATTATCAAGATGGTGGACATTTTAGGCTATTATATGATTTATATGAAAAAGGTGAGTTAACCAATGCCATTAATAGAGTTGTTGAAAACATAAATCATTATTTCACTAAAGAAGTAATCACAAAAACTTTTAAATCCTCTGACTTAAAGTTAGCAGAAAGAAATCTTATGAATGACCGGGATAAGCCTATTATTTTGGATGAAAAGATTAATCGGGAATTTGTGGAAAAGACATTAAAATCAATGATAGATGTTTTAAATAAAGAAGAGCAAACTATCGATATTGATGATGCATGTGCAAATCAAATTAAAGAATATTTATCGGTTCTCGATTTAATATCTGAAATTGAATTGATTCATCTTCCTTATCAAGGAAAAATAGATAAAAAGATTGTATTAGTGCAACCTGGTATGAGATATGCTTTAGCTGAAGCGTTAGTGAATTCATTAATATTAGATCAAAAATTCATAAGTATGAATTATTTAGAGATTAATCGTATTTTGGAAAGAGTGTTAGATACAGTTAAAGGAATGATAATGGAAGAGATTGTTTTATTAGAAACAAAGCTTTCTCAAAGTATGAAAAATATTTATCAGGTTCAATTTGCAATTGGAGAGATTGATATGATAGTTCAAGATAGTAGCAATAAAACTTGTTCCATTTATGAAATTAAGCATAGTAAAGAAATTGCTTTTGAACAATATCGTCATTTAATTGATGATGATAAATGTAATATAATAAAAAAAGTATTTGGGAATATTACTGGTAAATATGTAATATATAGAGGAAGTAATAAAATAGTAGATAATATTAATTATTTGAATGTTGAAGAGTATTTAAAGAATATAAACAAATAATTGTAAACAAATAATTGTAAACAAAGAATTGTAAATTGTTAATAACAATTAAAAAAAACAATTAATTTTCACATTTAGCCTTGATATATATAGTATAATTTTTAATGATGATTGAAAAATGACTAAATTTATTAAATACATAATTAAACTATTATAATTAATCAGTGGTAACATTTTTATTTTAGTTATAATCCCTATATTGATTTGGGTGATTTTCATTTCATCTTATTATAAACATTTGTTGGAGGAGATTATGATTTGTAAAAACTGTGGGAAAGAATTATTTGAAGGAACAAAAATTTGTCCTTCTTGTGGTGCAAAGGTAGAAGAAGAAAAAGTAGTTTATGTTCCATTAAAAGATGCACCAAAGGATGAAAGTTATAAAGTGGGTTTAGGATGTGCAATAGCTTCTTTTGTTTTGATGGTTGTTAGTTTACCATTCTCATTAATACCGATTGCAGGTTGGGTATTATATATTATACTTAAAATTTTATCATACTGTTTTGCGGTTCCGGGATTTATAGTTTCATTGATTAGAATTATTCAAAGAAAGAGATTAGGTGCTGCCATTACAGCAATGTGTTTCACAATTGTATCTGTAATTATGAATATATTATTTATAGGATTGGTTGTAAATTAGTAGAATCATTAGCATAAAATTGTTAATATAGTCAGTCAAATAAGGAATAATTTATTACCAAAGTGTCAATAGTTTTTTTGATTTTACACTTTTTATTTATATGACAAATATCACAAAAAAATAATCTTCACTTAATTGATGAAGAGAAAAGTATTAAATAATGAAGTTTAGGCTTTGCTTTAGATAATTATTATAAAAAATTAAAAAAACAATTGACATTATAAGATGATTGTAGTAAAATCCTAAAGGATTTTGAGATAGGAAGCGTAGGCAAACTACGCTTTAAATAAGGTATTTTTGAAACACCAGGATGTGTGGTCGTTTCAAAGGTTTCAAATGACAATAAAATATATGAAAGGAGAATATAAATGCCTACTATAAATCAATTAGTAAGAAAGTCTCGTGAATCAAAAGTTAAGAAGTCAAAATCACCTCATATGAGTATTGGCTACAATAGTTTAAAGAAAATTTATACTAATGTTGATGCTCCACAAAAACGTGGTGTTTGTACTCGTGTAACTACTATGACACCTAAGAAGCCAAATTCTGCTATTCGTAAATATGCCAGAGTTCGTTTATCAAATGGTATTGAAGTTACAGCTTATATTCCAGGAATTGGACATCGTCTACAAGAACATAGCGTTGTTTTAATTCGTGGTGGACGTGTAAAGGATTTACCTGGTGTACGTTATCATATCATTCGTGGTACATTAGATGCTACTGGTGTTGAAAACAGAAATCAAGCTAGATCTAAATATGGTACTAAAAAACCAAAATAATAACTAAATAAAAAAATAAAACATAATAATAATATATGTAATTGAAAGGAGGAAATACCATGCCACGTAAAGGACATGTCCCAAAGAGAAAAGTATTACCAGATCCAATTTACAATAGTCCTATTATTACAAGATTAATTAATAGTATCATGTTGGATGGTAAAAAAGGTGTTGCTCAAAACATTATTTATGGAGCATTCGATAGAATAGAAAAACAAACAGGTAAACCTGCTATGGATGTATTTAATGAAGCATTAAATAACATTACACCTCAACTAGAAGTTAGAGCTAGAAGAATTGGTGGTGCTAACTACCAAGTACCTTGTGAAGTTAGACCAGAAAGAAAGATGACTCTTTGCTTAAGATGGTTAACACAATATTCTAGACTTAGAAGAGAAAAGACAATGGAAGAACGTCTAGCTGCTGAAATCATTGATGCAAGCAATGGTTTAGGTGCATCTGTAAAGAAGAAAGATGATACTCATAGAATGGCAGAAGCTAATAAAGCATTTGCTCATTATCAATGGTAATCATTAATAATAAAGAGTTTATAATAAAAAGTTAATAATAAAAAATTTATAATAAATAATAATAAGAATAGAGGAAATTATGTCACGTGAAACATCGCTTGAAATGACGCGTAATATAGGCATTATGGCTCATATTGATGCGGGTAAGACAACTGTTTCTGAAAGAATATTATACCATGCTGGTAAAATCCATAAAATTGGAGAGACACATGATGGTGCTGCTCAAATGGATTGGATGGAACAAGAAAAAGAAAGGGGTATTACAATTACCTCAGCTGCTACAACAGCATTTTGGAAAGGTTATAGATTAAATATAATAGACACTCCAGGTCACGTAGATTTTACAGTTGAAGTAAGTAGATCTCTTAGAGTCTTGGATGGTGCAGTTACAGTGTTGGATGCTCAAGCTGGTGTTGAGCCTCAAACCGAAACTGTATGGCATCAAGCTACAGACTACCATGTTCCAAGAATTGTATATGTAAATAAAATGGATAAGACTGGTGCTGATTTTGATTATTCAGTTGAAACTGTTCGTAATAGACTTGGAGCAAAGGCTTCTCCAATTCAACTTCCTATTGGAAGTGAATCTAATTTTGTTGGAATGATAGACTTGGTAACAATGAAAGCTTATAACTTCCCAGGTGACCCTGATGAAAGTTATACAGAAGTAGATGTTCCATCATCTTTAATTGATAAAGCTAATGATTTGAGAAGTGAATTGATTGAAGCAGTTGCTGATTATGATGAAGATTTAATGATGATGTATTTGGATGGAGAAGAAATCGATAGTGAATCTTTGAAGAAAGCAATTAGAAAAGCTACACTATCTGTTGAATTCTTCCCTGTTGTTTGCGGTACAGCTTTTAAGAACAAAGGTGTTAAGTTTGTGTTAGATGCTATTGTTGATTATTTACCATCACCTCTTGATGTTCCAGCTATTGTTGGATTTGATTCAAAAGATAGAGAAATTGATGTTCATTCAAGTGATGATGAACCATTTGCTGCTTTAGCATTCAAAGTTATGACTGACCCTTTTGTTGGAAAACTTACATTCTTTAGAGTTTATTCAGGTGTGTTAGAATCTGGTTCTTATGTTTATAATTCAACGAAAGATGAAAAAGAAAGAATCGGAAGAATATTATTAATGCATGCGAATAACCGTACAGAAATAAAGGAAGCTCGTGCTGGTGATATTGCTGCTGCTGTAGGACTTAAGAATACAACTACTGGAGATACTCTAAGTAGTGAAAAGAGAAAGGTAATATTAGAAAAGATGATATTCCCTGAACCTGTTATCTCAGTTGCTATTGAGCCTAAGACTAAAGGTGACCAAGATAAGATGGGAGTTGCTCTTGCTAAGCTTGCTGAAGAAGATCCTACATTCAGAACCTATACTAATGTTGAAACTGGTCAAACAATTATATCTGGAATGGGTGAATTACACTTAGACATTATTGTTGATAGAATGAAGAGAGAATTTAGAGTTGATGCAAATGTTGGTGCACCTCAAGTTTCTTATCGTGAAACTATCAAAACTAGTGGTGAAGTTCAAGGAAAATTTGTTAGACAATCAGGTGGTCGTGGACAATATGGTGATGTTTGGATTAGATTTGAACCTAATCCTGGCAAGGGATTTGAATTTGTTGACGCAATAGTTGGTGGTGTTGTTCCTCGTGAATACATTCCAGCTGTTAGCAAAGGACTAGAAGCAAGTATGCAAACTGGTAATATGGCAGGATATCCAGTAATTGATATTAAAGCTACTTTGTTTGATGGATCTTATCATGAGGTCGATTCAAGTCAAATAGCATTTGAGGTTGCTGCTAGTATGGCTTTCAAGGAATCTATTAATAAGTGTAAAACTGTATTATTAGAACCTATTATGGATGTTGATGTAAGAGTTCCGGACGAATATTTAGGTACAGTAATTGGTGATTTAACTTCTCGTAGAGGTCGTATCAAAGGTCAAGAAGGCCATGGTAAGATTCAAAGTGTTAGAGCATCAGTTCCACTTGCTGAAATGTTCGGTTATGCTACTGCTTTGAGAAGTAATACTCAAGGTCGTGGAAATTATACAATGCAATTTGAGAGTTATGAAGAATGTCCAAAGAGCATTGCTGAAGAAATCGTAAAGAAGAGATGTATGTAATAAAACAAATACATTAAATCTTAAAAAAATATAAATAAATTATAAATAAAATTATAATTTTTAAGCCAAAAAATAAAAAACATTGCTTTTTTGCTATTTATAAAGTATAATGAAAAAGGAAATAAATTAAAAATTTAGGAGGAAAAATAATTTATGGCAAAAGAAAAGTTCGTGCGTAATAAACCACATGTAAACATTGGAACAATCGGTCACGTTGACCATGGTAAAACAACATTAACATCAGCTATTACTAAAGTTTTAGCTAAGAAGGGTCAAGCTAAGGAAATGGCTTATGACCAAATCGATGGTGCTCCAGAAGAAAAAGCTCGTGGTATAACGATCAATACTGCACACGTTGAATATGAAACTGAAAAACGTCACTACGCTCATGTAGACTGCCCAGGACATGCTGACTACGTTAAAAACATGATTACAGGTGCTGCACAAATGGATGGTGCTATCCTTGTTATCGCTGCTACAGATGGCCCTATGGCTCAAACTCGTGAACACATCTTACTTGCTCGTCAAGTAGGTGTTCCTCGTATCATTGTTTTCTTAAACAAGTGCGATATGGTAGATGATGAAGAATTATTAGAATTAGTTGAAATGGAAGTTCGTGATCTATTAAGCGAATATGGATTCCCTGGAGATGAAATTCCAATCATCAGAGGTTCTGCATTTGATGCTATGAATGGTGATCCAGCTGCTGAAGAAAAGATCGTTGAATTAATGAACGTTGTTGATGAATATATCCCAACTCCAATTCGTGAAACTGATAAGCCATTCTTAATGCCTGTTGAAGACGTATTCTCAATCACAGGTCGTGGAACAGTTGCTACAGGACGTGTTGAACGTGGTACAGTAGTAGTTGGTGATCCAGTTGAAATCGTTGGTATTAGACCTACTCAAAACACTGTTGTAACAGGTGTTGAAATGTTCAGAAAGTTATTAGACAAGGCTGAAGCTGGTGATAACATTGGTACATTATTAAGAGGTATCACTCGTGACCAAGTTGAACGTGGACAAGTATTAGCTAAACCTAAATCAGTTACACCTCATACAGTATTCAAAGCTCAAGTTTACGTATTAACAAAAGAAGAAGGTGGACGTCATACTCCATTCTTCACTAACTATCGTCCTCAATTCTATTTCAGAACTACAGACGTTACAGGTGTTATTGAATTATTAGCTGGCGTTGAAATGGTTATGCCTGGCGATAACGCTGAATTAAAAGTTGAATTAATTCACCCAATCGCTATCGAATTAGGTACTAAGTTCTCTATCCGTGAAGGTGGTAGAACTGTAGGTGCTGGTAACGTTACAGAAATCATTAAATAATATTTAAATTATTATTTTGATATAACCTAGAATATCTAACTAGTCTTTTGATTAGTTAGATATTTTGGCTCTATCAATAATTTTGTTGATTTGTAATATTTTTATTTTATTTTTATGAGCATAAATGCTCTCTCTCAAGAAGTTTGTTGATGAGCATTGTCAAGAAGTTTGTTGATAGATATAAAGAAGACCTAACTAGTCAAATA
>JAFSVH010000058.1 GCA_017450215.1 Bacilli bacterium
ACCTTCCATACCATTGCAGGTTTATCTTCTACTACTTGTCTACCTTCAATTGCTTCACCGCAATTAGAACAATAAATAGCATCATCTTCTAATTCATAACCACATTTCTTACAAAACATAATAAATCCTCTTTTTTATAATTAGATTATATATCTTTTAATTATCTTTTTCAATAGACGAATAATCAATATCACCCATTTTTCTAAATAGAAAACCATTTTTAATTAAATGAACAATAATCTTTTCCGTTTTCTTTAAATAATCACTTCTTCCTCGTCTTAAATATAATCGATCTAAAAATCTCAAATGCTTATTTATTTCTTTTGTCTTTTCATCTCTTTTGTATTTCACAAATTCAAAAGGATGAGCATAGAATAAATAGGAATTATGTCTTTTAATATATTTATAAATAGGAATATTAATAACAGATTGAGGAAGTAATCTCACATAACCACCACCAGATATTGGGAATGATATTCCCAATATTTTGGTAATATTGAGCATATATTCATTAAGTGAATCTATTTTCTTCAAATTATCATTTATTTCACAATCAATCTTCAAATCAATCATCTTAATTCGATTATTCTTTTCATAATTCAAAATACTAGAATCATATAAAAAATACTTCTTTACAATTTCTACTTTGTTTTCATCTAAACCAAAGCAAGGTGCCCGGTAACCTAAGCAATCAATATCGAGTTCTTCTTTTATTAGTTTTAAACCTTCTTTGATTTGATTTTCAAATTCTTCATCGCTTAATTTTAGTGGAGCTATATGTTCAAAGCAATGTAAGCCTATTTCATGGCCTTCTTTAATAATGGCATCAAGTGCTTCTTTAAATTCATTGATTCTAGATGCATTAATGAAGAATGTCCCTTTCACATTATATTTATTTAATAAATCTAAATAATTAAATAATCCTTCAATATGATTATTATCCTTATCTTCCTTAATTTCTTCTATATCTTTAATACAAGAAGTATCATAAAAAGATTCTAAATCCATTGTGAAGTAAGCAGTCTTTTGCATATTTACCACCTATTTTAAAAGTCCTATACTAAAATTAATTTTTTAATATAAGACTAAATTTGCTTTAAAAAACTTTTTTAAAATTTAGCATCAAGGAATTCTTTAATAGTATTATCATATTTAATTGTATTATTAATTCTAATATGAGAATGAACTCCTTTATCAAACCATACTATTTTCTTATCACTATTACATTTTTCATAAAGTGCATTAGCTTGGTCAGCTGTTGAATAAATATCTTCTTTACTATATAAGAAAAGAATAGGTTTCTTCAATTTATCTATAACATCAATTGGACCATTCTTCATAGCATTGCGTCTTGCAACAACTGATACCATCCACATGATTTCACCAGTAAAAGGAAAAACAGGTTTACTGCGTTCTATTAAGTGATTCTTTAAACTCTCACCAAAATTAGCATACATTCCATCTGCAATCATTCCCCTTACATATTCAGGACAATCATCAGAAGTAAGTGCATATAAAGCAGTAGCTGAACCAATGCAAATACCATGAATAATAATAGTTTCAATATTATTTTCATCATGAAGTAATTTTGACCAAGCAATAATATCACTATATTCTTTTAATCCTAGACAGTTATATCTTCCATCACTTTCACCATGACTTCTATTGTCAATTGCTAGAATATTATAACCATTTTCTTTAAATGGTTTTGCAAAATATAAAGAATAAGTTCCAGCTTCCATTCTTCCAGGAATAATGATTACACATTTTTTAAAGCCAAAATCATAATATTCAGCAACTAAATTAAAGCCTTCATTTTTCATTTTTAGCTTTTTATTGTAATTTTTAAATTCTTCATGAAACTCTTCACCAATTTCAAACATCTTCTTTTGTTCTTCATTATCCCAGCTTACACTTCTACTCCATTTATTTTTATTTTGTCTAATCAACAAAATAGAATAAATTCTATTAGATATAAGCATTGTAGGAATTAAATAGAATAATAAAAATGCACCTACAAGACCAAGTCCAATATACAAAAATAACATAATAGCTCCTAATTAAATAAAATATAAATATAAATATTAATATTAATATAAATATTAAACAATATTAAATAATACCAATCAATAATTTAGAGGATGTTTGATTTCCCCTTATAATATTAATTTCAAGACAGTCATAAGCCCTTAATAAATTATTAATATTTTTTTCAACTTCATTATCAACATCTTTACCTATAATAGCAAACAATGCTGAAGCATCAGATAAATCAATATCTTTTAATTTTTCTTCAAATTCTTCTAAATAATTATCATCATTAATGACAATTGAATTAACATAACTTGCTCCATCAATAATAGCATCAATTCTTTCATCAAGATTATCATTACTAGGATTATCCATAGCAAGACCATAATAGCCTTCTACCATACTCTTACTGTTTATAACAGTTGTAATATCTTCGATTTCTAATTCTTTTAATACTACCTCTATTAAAGATTGTTTTCTCTCATCATTTAAAATAACAAGAATCTTTTTAGCTTTTATATGACGTAATATATCAACGATATTATCTTTATCTTTTTCATTCAAATCAATTAAAACATCACATCCTAGATCTTTATATAAATCTATAATTCCATCTCCTTCAACAAAGCTTACAATCACAAAATCTTTTTCGATTGAAAAAGAATCATGTTCATTATGTTGAAGCTGCATGTTCTCTAATTTAAATGAAATGAATTCACCATAATTTTGAGCAAGCATTATGATTGGTGATGGTTTAAGTGTATGAATATGTACTTTCACAATAGTTCCATCCATAAAGCAAACAATAGAATTACCATATTGTTTTAATAATTCTTGGAAACTTTTAATGTTAAAAGTGGTCTTATAATTCTTACTATTCATAAGTTGTAGGATGAATTCCATACAATAACCATCAATGAATTTAGAATTTTCATCAAAGAAGATAATATCACCTTCGTTATCATCATCATTAACTAAATATGATTTATTATCTTTTAATACAACATCTTCTCCATATAAGCTTTTAACCATACCTTCAAAAATACAAATGTAACCATAAGCACCACTATCAAGAACCTTATTCTTTTTTAGTACTTCGAGCATTTCAGGAGTATGTTCAATTACTTTCTTCATTTCCACAAGATACATTCCAAATACTCTATTTACATTAATATTTCCAACAATATCTTTTTTAATATTTTCAATTCCAAGTCTAGCAACTGTTAAAATTGTTCCTTCAACTGGATTTAATACTGCTTCATATGCTTGTTTATATGCTCTAATTAAAGCATCCCTAATCTCTCCAGGATTAGCAATACCATATTTTGCAAGTCCTAGATAGAATCCTTTAAAGATTTGAGATAGAATAACGCCAGAATTACCTCTAGCACCAAGTAGCATACCCTCACTTAGGTTTTTAAGATATAAGCCTAAATGTTTATTCTTTACAGTTTTGCTTATTCCTTTTTCTAAAGTAAGACGCATATTACTTCCAGTATCTCCATCAGGAACTGGAAAGACGTTCATATCATTTATCTTCTTCTCATTGTTTATAAGATTGTTTAGACCGCTTTTGATCATCCTCTCAAAAACAAAGCCATTAATCACATTTTTCATTACACTACCCTTCCAATCGTGTTTTGTTTTTATGTTTTATTATTATATTCTAGTTTTTAATTATTCTTTAGATTTCTTCTATTAGAAATTCTTCATCTTCTTCTACTACTTTAGGTTTATCCATTCCCAGTTCTACAATACTTCTAGGTAAAATGTAAGTTAAAGCAAAAGCAACTAAGCAAGCAATAGAAGTAACTAATGTAATATAATATGAACCAGGTTTATCAAACATTGTTGTCTTCTTAAGTAAAGTAAGAACGGCAGTTCCACCAATACCACTAGCAACACCAGCAAATAAACCTTGAACAGCAAAATACATCGCAGAATGCGAAATACCTGTTCTTTCTTCATCATCAGCAGCAAGCTGTGATGGAATAGAATAGGCAACTGAGAAAATTGCTCCAATTGCAAATGAACATCCAATTCCACAAACAACAGCTAAAATAGTTTTAGCTAAGCCCTTATCAAGATATGATACTAAGAACATACAAAACATGGAAATAGCAAATACTAATAATGTGTATTGGAAAGCAAATCTAAATCCTTTTTTACGTACTAAATAATTATAAATGATAAATGTGAAAGGAACTAAAGAGAAACTAGATGCCATTACAATTATCATACTAAGTCCAGTAACAGAGAAATATTCATTAATTCCACTTAAGAATAATTGAACACCAAAAGTCATAAATGAATATACAACCATCCAAAGGATGAAATCTTTATTTTTTAAGGTATAACCTAAAGATTTCACGATATTAACAGTTTGTTCAACCTTACCTTTACCACCTACAGTTGATTCTTCTTTTATCATGAATAATGGAATTAACATTGTAAGAGTAAGAGGAAGTACCAATAATGCAACAATACGAATATTAAATCCTTTAAGCATTGCACTTACTACAACATAACCTAAAATGAAATAAACAATATCACATACCGATTTTACATTTGATATAAATTTTCTATCCTTCTCGTTGTCAACAATCTCAGTAAATGTAGCATAATAAGATACCATTGTTAGAGTATAAGAAGTATAGAATATAGCAAGAATTACAAAGAAATAAATTGTATTAAATAATGTTATACCTTCCTTATTTGGAACATACATAAATAATGCATAAGATGCCATCATGATAATCATACCAATCAAAATAGAAGGTCTTCTACGTCCCCATTTAGATTTAAATCTATCAGATAATTGAGCCATTGGAATATCAATAATACCATCGATAATCTTAGCAACAACTCCAAACACCGCCCACAATCCAGCAATAACTAAATCATGTCCTTCAAATGTATGATTCTTTATTGCATCTTCACCAAAGCCTGAAGCAATGATTGCACTGCAAAGATAAGACCCCATCATTAAATTAAGCAAGTTAACACCAAGTGCTGAACAAGCATAAAAGAATTTTGCTTTTGTTGTTTTTAATGTATTCATAATAATCCCCTATCTATTCTTTTCTATAATTTCAGACATAGCTTTCTTTTCATCAACTAAATCTTTTGATATTTCTTTTCCAATATAATAAGATGCCATCAAACCAGGACCAACATTTATTCCGCAGTTAGGATATACATCATTAACATAAATAGCCTTAGGATGGAATTTATCAACAATCATATCCTTAAATACTTCAGCTTGCTTGTGACGATTAGATGTAGCAACAAAGATAACTTGATCTTCAGGATTTTCAATAAAAGCAGCCATATAATCAATTAATACTTTATATGCCATCTTTTCTCCTTTTGCTTTTCCAATAACTGTTGTTAAACCATTGTAATCAAATTCACCAAGTGGTTTAATTCCAACAAGTGAACCAAAGAAAGCTTTCGCATTAGAAATTCTTCCCTTCTTTGCTACAAATGATAAATCATCCATCCATCCACTTTGATGGAATCTACATTTATTATCATTTATCCACTTTACAACTTCTTCAAAGCTTAAACCACTATCACGTTTTAAAGCAGCATTAACAGCAAGTAAGCCTAAACCTGGTCCAAATCTCATTGAATCTACAATCTCGATTTGAGCAAGTGGATATTTTTCTAAAATCATATTCTTAGCTTGAATCATGAATGCATAAGTTCCACTCAATGCACTAGAAATAGCCATTGAAATAACGCCTCTTCCTTCTTTTATATGTGCTTCAAATGCTTTATAGCACTCTTCAACATTTGGTGGACTTGTCTTATATCCATTAGGATTTTTCTTTAAATTATCAAAAAATTCTTCTCTACTAAACTCTTTCCAATCCAATACAGAATCATGATCAACACCATCAGGTGACATATAATGACCATGAATAACCTCACAACCAAATGTCTTTTGTAATTTTTCGTCTAAATCACAAGTAACATCTGCCATAATTGCAAATTTATTATCCATTTTTCTTGCTCCTTTCGATAAATGAAATAACTTTTTCTAATATATTTTCTCCACCAACAATTAAAGCTGTAGCATGTCCTGCATCAGGTACTAAATATAATTCCTTATATGAAGTACAAGCATCATAGCTTTTCATCAATAAATCTGGTGGCACAACATCATCTTTTCCACCTTCTAAAAACAAACATGGAATCTTATTATTCTTAATATGATTAACTACACTATCTGAATCCATATTAAATCCAAAGTTCATTTTGTGTATTAATTTTACACCAGGTACAAACAATGGTTCAGGTAAATGAAGTGAAACAACTAAAAAGTCCATTACTGCTTTAATATTAGTAAAGCCACAATCAAAGATAAGGCCTTTCACGTTCTTTCTTTCACTCAAATTTTCACAAGCAAAACCAATAGATGCAGCTCCCATTGATATACCATATAAATAATAATTCTCATAAGAATTACCGAAATAATCAAGCCAAGAAATAACATCTTCTTTTTCTTTGATGCCGTATGTTAAGTGCTTTCCTTCACTTTCACCATGACTTCTCATTCTAACAAGTAAAAGATTATATTTATCATGCATTGAATGAATAAAATATCCAAAATTATTTTCTGGAATAGTATGAGCACCATGCAATAGAATAATCAAATCTTTACTTTTATCGCATTTATATAATCTTCCATATAAAGATAAATCATCAAAAGATTTAATTTTAATTTCTTCGAAATTTAATTCTTTGATTTTCTCTCTATATTCAATTATTTTATCTCTACATATATCATATGTAGGTCCTTGAAGATTAGTTTTTTTTAATTTTTTATCTTCTTCCCTGCCAAAAAACGCTTTAAACATAATTATAGCAATTACAATCAAAGAAATTAAAAAACCAACAACAAACGAACCTAATATTATTAGAAAAATGATTAAACCAATCTTCATCATCTCTCCTCGCTTTTTTCAATATTAAAACTAGCAAAACTCAAATTATCACCATATACAAACAATGATTTAGCTAATTTATCATCTATTTCATATTGTTTATAATTATTATAATAATTATTATTCTTACTTTCTTTTTTATTAAATGTTATTTCAAATTCACCATTTGAAATAACAATTATTAAATAATTATCCCAATCTAATATTTGATAATTAATGAATATCTTTTTATTATCATTCAAGAAAAACTTTTTATCATTTTTAAAAGTTATATTTCTAATATCAATAAATAAATTATCATTGATAATTTTACTGAAGCATCTATATGCTTGTTCTTTATTAATCTTGCTTTTCTTGAATACTTTATCAAACGATACATTTTCTATTACATTAGATGTTTTATTGACATTCAGAAAAGCAAAAATCTTCAAATACGGCATATTAGCCCATTTATTTCTCATCTCTTCTTCTTGAGAACTGTATTTATAACCAAATAAGCATTCATATACAAAATGCTCACAATTATTATGAATGATATTATAGCCCCTCTCACCAAGCCTTGCTTGTGCTCTTAAGACTACTTCTTCTTTTGAATAAGCTTTTCTCTTTTCTTTTTTATCAAGAATCAATACTTCAATTTCTTTATTGCAAGAAAAAGTATTAATATCAGTTGAAATAACTTCTATATCTTTTTGATCAAGTGTATTAATAATTGGTGGTAATCCAAATTGTATTACTTCATCACTTGATACATAGATACCATAATGATAAATACTATTAAGTTTTATTCTAATAATATCTCCTCTATTAATATCTTGTGGCCACCACTTCATATTATCATTTTCCAAAAATCGAGTTTTTTTATAATTTATTTTCAATATATTTAATAGTTGTTCCAACAGTCTTAAAATCATCAATTGATAAATCATCAAATTCAATTTCAAAAGTTTCTTCAATAGCAACAACCATATATATTAAAGCAACACTAGTAAGTCCTAAATCTTCACTTAATTTAGTTTCTTCAGTAACACTTGCCATCAATTCTTTTTTTGATGGATCCATTTGAACTAATATATCTTTCAAATTCTTTAATATTTCATTATGTTCCATATATTACTCCTTAAATAAGATAAGTTTTATTCTTTCATGAGGATATAAATCTCGATTAATTTTCTCTATTTTCCTCATTATTACTTTCTTACATCTATTAATATTTAAATCTTTGATTAAATCATAATCAAGTTCAATTTCAATAGCTAATTTATGAATTCCTAATTCATCACTTCGCTCTTCAATCTTAATGTTTTTCACATATTCTATTTTCTTAAAGATATTTTCAAGTCTTTTCACGTCAACATTCTCACCAGTTTGTAAAGACATAGCATTCTTTACTCTACCAATGATATAAAGATAACCATCCTCATCAATCTTTACAAGGTCACCTGTTTTAAACCAACCATCTATAAAATAAGTAGTATCACCATCATCAAGACCAATATAATAATCCATCATATTTTTGCCTTTTAGGAATAATTCACCATCTACAATTTTATATTCAATATTAGGGAAAAACATTCCAACTGAATCAGGCTTCTTAAGTGTTTCTGGATTACCAGAAACTAAAGCAGCACTTTCAGTCAAGCCATAACCAGTAACCAAAGGAATACCCAAATCATTATAACCTTTGATTAATTCTTCACTAATTTTTGCTGAACCTGTAACAACTAATTTTAAATTATTACCAAAAATATGCTTACCTCTATTTTTTGCAAGTTCAAGTCCAATCCGAACTACATCTGGTACCCCAACAATAATAGATGGATTATATTTTTGAGAGTCATTATAGATGAGTTCAGCTTGCTTTGGAATGTAAACACTACTTCCACTAGCTAGTGGAGTAAGTAAACCTCTAATTAAACCAAAGGCATGATGAAGAGGTAAAGTCAATAAATATTTTTGGCTAAATACATCTTTATAACCATAAAAGCCATTGACAACTCCTTGCATTAAAGCTCCATGTGAAAGCAAAGCACCTTTACTTCTTTCTTCCTTAACAACACCTAAAGTAAATAACACAACAGCACTATCTTCTTTTTTAATTGATTTACAATCTTGAACCATCTCACCTTTAAGATTTGCATCAATTATTGTTAAATCTAGATTCATCTTTTGAGCTAAAACAGTGTTTTGCTTAATGCTTTTTCCATAAATTATACCTTTTAAATTAAATAATTTAGTTATTTCATTTATTGCTTGATTATCAAAATAAGGTGGAATTATTATTGAAATAGCTCCATATGTTGTAACAGCCATCATCACTTTTACGAATTCATATGAATTCTTAATAAAAATACCAATTCTATCTCCTTTAGAGATATTATATTTTTTTAAAACACCTCTAAATTTTTTAATATCTAAATCTAATTCTTTAAATGTATAGGATTTATTATCATAAATAATAGCAACATCATCACTATATTCACAAACACAATCTCTCCACATTTCATTTAAAGTATCGTATTCTTTTATTTTCTCAAATACTTCTTTTGTATTAAATGGAAGAAAACGACATTTTGCATCATTTGTTATTTTTAAATCATTATCACGATTCATAAATGCATCCCCTCCCATTGAATATTTAATATTTAATATTTAATAT
>JAFSVH010000059.1 GCA_017450215.1 Bacilli bacterium
AGATTGTTAATTCTTTCATTACAGTAAAAGACATTAAAGATGATTGCTTATATGATAGAAGATTATCTAATGGAATGATAGAAGGATACAATACCACTATAGAGCAACTTCAATTTAATGCAAAAGGATATAGCAATTTTTGGAGAATGAGAAATAGAATAATTTATGTTATTAACAAAGATTATAAAATAATTGATGATAAACCTATTCCTGTAAAAAAAGAGAATAGAGTGCCTAAAAACAAAAAAGAAAACAAAAATAAAGAATAAAAGGAGGATAAAAATCCTTGGGTAACAATAGTTAAAAATGTCCTAATTGGTTTAAAATGACCAATTAGGACATTATCTTCTATCACTAGAATTCTTGATAATGCTCATCACCCTACTTCTTGAGAGAGAGCATTTATGCTCATAAAAATAAAATAATAATCTTAAATATCACTAGAATTCTTGATAGAGCCATTATTATTAGATTCTATTGCATCAGCCATAGTCTTAGGTGCTGCAACTTTAGTTGTCCAATATTTATCATGAATAGTCTTAAGACCAGCATAGGCCATTTGATTACTATTTTGATAAGCATTGACAATAGAGCTATAAGCATAGAATGATACACCTTGGCAGTTTTCTAATTTAGTAGTGTATAATACTTGATTTGCTACTTCTTGAGCTTGTGTGCCCCAAGAATAATTAGAACCATTGTTATTGTTCATATATAATCCAATTCCACTATATAGATTTACTTTATAACCTGCTACTGCTTTATTCCACCAATCCATAACATCAGGGTATCCTGCACTAGCATGAGTTATAGCCCAATAGCTTTGAGGTAGGATGTAATCAATCCATTCATGTCTAATCCAATTTAAAGTATCAGCATATAATGGACTACCATAATGAGCATAACCAGATGTATTAGATCCACTTTCAACACTACCATTACCATTACGATAAATACCTGTAGGTGAGATACCTAATTGAACATGTCTATGATTTTCTAGATTGTATGCTGTCATTGCATCATATAATTGCTTAATGAATAAATCTACTTGTCTTCTTCTAAAATTATCAATAGTTTCAGAATTACTTAATTTATATTTATTAAATGAAGTAGAATCATCAACACCACTAATATAGAAATAATCATCAAAATGAATAGCATCAACATCATATTGCTCCATTACTTCTAAGCAAATATTTGTAATATAATCTCTTACTTCTGGAATAGCTGGATCTAAGATTACACCACCACTACTATTCATAAGCATATTATTAACATTACTAGCTGGGTTATTTGGATAATTCTCCCAAGTTTTAGCCGTTTCAGCAAGTGATGTAGCACCACTTGATACAATACGATAAGGGTTTAACCATGCATGGAATTGAATACCACGCTTATGACATTCACCAATAAACCATTCTAAATAATCCCATTCTTCAAATGATTCATAAGTTCCATAGCTACTCTTAATATAAGTCATCTTAGTCTTATAGAAGGCTTGATTATGAGTTCTAATATGGAAAATAATACAATTCATATTGAAATATTCTAATACATCTAAAACATCATTCAACCTGCTCATCATTGTCTCTTTATTAGTAGATGGTGACCAGTCACCAGCAAAACTACTAATCCAACAAGCACGAAGTTGCTCTTCTTTTTGTAAATAGAAATCAGGAATTAAAACAGTCGTATTAGAATTACGATATTTAACTGCTTTACCATCATATTCAAGAGGTATCAAATTAACAATTGTGTTATCTTGCCACTTAGCAACTAAAGTAATGTTAAAGTTGAAGAAATATTTATTAGATGTAAATAATACATCATTATAATACCAACCTAATAATCTATATCCATCTTTAACAGATTCTTCAAGTTCTATTGTAGAACCAACTTCAACCTCAAGTGGTTCAACTGGACTTCCACCATTAGAATCAAAAGTAATTGTATAAACATTTTTATTCTTCCAATTAGCAGTTAATTCTAAATCATAATACATATCACTAGTAATCTTAGTAATCTTATTACCATATTGATCAGTCCAACCATCAAACAATGGACTAAGTGGGGTAATAATATCAGTTTCAACTCCACTGTTATAAGTACTAATATAACTAATAGCAATATTAGGATAACCATAGAATACATCTTCTCCACCATACAAATCTATATATTGTTCTGGATTAGAAACAATATAACGATAGAAATCTAAAGCACCATAATAATAATCATTACCACCAAAACGTTTATTTTCTTTACAAATATCATTCTTTACATAATCAGCTAAAACACCCCATTTAGCTTTATATGTAGGATTGTTAAAGAAATAATTTGGATTATCAGAATCTAAATCATTATTATGAAGTAATCTATTAACTAAACCAACACTACCACCAATATATTCACTCCATGATCCAGTTAAATCACCATTATCATCATAAATGAATTTATTTAATGATTCTTCAGGATTAACAAATTCATAAAATGCTTTTAAGAAGCCAATTACAAATTCAGTTTTAGAATTATAATCCCATCTACCGCCATTTAAATCGTATGTAATGCTGTATTGTTCTTTAATCTCACTATAGACAGCTTTAACTGTCATGTCACTTGTGACATTAGTAAAATTCTTATCCCAAGATGAGAATTTTAACCCAGCTTTATCACTTACATTTGGAGCAGTTGCACTTTGTCCTTCTAAAACAGTTTCTTCTTTTAAGACAGTACCATCATCATCAACAAATGTAACTTTATAATATATTTCAACTTTAGGTTCACTTCTATCATAACCACAAACAGTACAAACATCTTCAACAAAATTATGTCTACCTTGCTTGTATGTTTCATTACAAGTTGGATCAGTACATTTCTTAAAATGGTATTCTTCATCATAGCTCCATTCTTCTTCAAATGAATGTATATGATCAATCTTTATTTCACAGCCAATTAGGATTGATAAAAGAGCAAAACACACAACTAATAAACCTAATAATTTAATTTTTATCTTCATATAATTACCTCAATTCTATCTTCATACTCATTTTACAATAAACATTCAATAATCACAAATAAAACACTAATGGAATAAATCATTAATTGTTAAAACATATTGATATAATGATGAATAATCATTTTTTCTTAAACCAAATGTAGTAATTAATGTATTTCTAATAATCTGCTTTTTATTTAAAAAATTGGATAAAGCTTTTCCTTTTCTTAATAATTTAAAATAATCTTCTTTATTTAGTAAATATTCATCACCATAAAACTTCATCTCACATAGATTCACTATATTATCTTTTCTATCGATTATTAAATCTATTTGCGATTCAATTTTTCCATCTACAATATAAATGAACGGATAAAACACAGAACCGATAGCACTAATTTTAAGAGCCTCCTTAATCTGATGAATGTGATTAAAACAAACATTTTCAAATGATAAACCACGCCAAGAAACAATTTTCATGGATTCATAATTTACTTCAAAAAGATTCTCATCAAAGACTTCATTATTATCAACGAAATTTAAATAAAATAGACAAAACGGATCAATTAACTTATAATACATAGTTTTTCTATCTGAGGTTACAGGTCTATATTTAGTAATAAAGCCACTTGATGATAAAGCATTAAATAAATTTGTTGTTAGTTCACCTTCTTCAAGATTCAGTTCTTTAATAATCTCAGTTCTTGAATATCCAATACTTTTCTTAAATAATAATTTTACAATCTTCATTATCAATTCAGGAGATTTAAAAGAAGATTTAAACAGTTTGTTAAATTCATCTCTTAATGGTGCACCTCTTCTATAAAATATATTATCTATATTTTGAGGTAAAGAATATCTAGCATCAATGTAATCTAAATAAAAAGGAATGCCACCAAAAACCATATATGATTGAATTATGTCATATCTTGAAAATGAAATATTCTTTTCTTGAAAAAATTCTTCGCATTCTTTTAATGTGAAAGGAAGTAATTCAACTTCTTTTGTAATTCTATTATATAGTCCAGCATAATTGTTTAACATTTTCTTTGTCATCCAGGCATTAGCACTTCCACAAATAATTAGCATTATATTTTTATCATTAGCCCAACTATTCCAAAATGATTCTAGTGCATTAACGAATTTAGAGCCATATGTATCAAGCCATGGTAGTTCATCAATGAAGACCACTTTTCTTTCATCTTTTGATACTTCAAGCAAATCTTCTAATGCATAAAAAGCTTGAAACCAGTTAGAGATTTCTCTATTGCCATCATAGCCATATCGAGATAAAGACTCTTTGAAATGGTTTAATTGATCAATAGTTGTAATTCTCTCATTTGTATCTTCATTTATAATAGAAAGTGCTGTATGCTTAAAAGTATATTTAGATGAGAATAATTTGTTAATTAAAAATGTTTTTCCAACTCTTCTTCTTCCAAACACGCAAACAAACTCTGGATTATTCGATTCAAAAATTCTTGTTAATTCTTCTACTTCTCTTTTTCTTCCGATTAATCGCATAATAACCCTCCTACTTTTTACATATACATTTTATCACAACTAATAAAACTTAGCAACAAAAATCCGAAGTTTCGGAAGAAATTTGTCGTGAAACTTCGGAATTTGGCACTAAAACAGGGTAAAAATCCGAAGTTTCGGAAGAAATTTGCCGTGAAACTTCGGAATTTGATTTTTAAAAGGCAAAATAAAAAACTCCTAAAAGGAGTTATTTATTGAATAATTATAATAATTAAGATTAATCAATTATTTAAATTATTTCTTAGTCTTTTCTTTGTGTAAAGTTTGTTTTTTACATTTTGGACAATACTTCATTAATTCAAGACGTTCAGTTGTTGTCTTCTTATTCTTTTCTGTTAAGTAATTTTCACTATTACATTCAGTACATCTTAATAAGAAAGTAACACGTTTTTCACTAGCCATATTATTCCTCCTAATATGATTTATTAATTAATAATTAATATATTAATTACTTAAATCACTCTTACCTTTACGATTATACTCTTTTTATACTATATTTGCAAGAAAAAAATAATATATGTTTTATTCTAATAAGAAAGAATAGAGATAATTAGATTAAATTAACCTTATAATTAATTATAATAATCATAAATATCAGAACTTATGATTAAAATCACTTGTCATATATTTCCTACTATGTTATAATCTTATAAGAATGTGAGGGATATGTAATGGAATATAATTCAAATATTGAAATGATTATAGTTAAGGAAGATAAAGTTAACATTGTTAAGTTAACCAGAGATGAAAAGAAAAAATTGAAGATTGTGAAAAGATTGCTTCAAGGTGAATTCAATGGAACTAAAGCAGCACAAATGTTAAAGGTGACAACACGTCAAGTAAGAAATCTAAAACGTCAAGTTTTAAATGAAGGTGATGAAGGTGTTGTACATAAAAACAAATATAATAAACCTGCTAATACATACGATGAAGAAATCAGACAAGCAATAGCAAGATTATATCGTAGAGAATACAAAGGAATGAACTTCACTGAATTTGCAAAAGAAATACAAGAAAAATATAATTTTGAACAATCAAGAAGTACAATTTATAATATCTTAAGAGAAAAACATATTCGTTCTCCACAAAGAAAAAAGAATCTAAAGAAAAAATCAAAATAATATGGAGTTAATATGAGACGTCTAACAAGAGAAATAACAATAGGTAAAGATTCTTCTTCTAGAATTAAAATAGGAGGGAATAATAAAATAGCCATACAAAGTATGACCACAACAAAGACTAAAGATGTTGCTTCTACTGTTAAACAAATCAAAGAACTTGAAAAATTAGGCTGCAACATCATTCGTGTTGCAGTTTTTGATTTAAATGATGCAAAAGCAATAAAAGAAATAAAAGAGCAAATCAATATTCCAATTGTTGCTGATATTCATTTTGATTATAAATTAGCTTTAGCATCAATTGAAGCTGGAATTGATAAATTAAGAATCAATCCTGGTAATATCGGTTCTATTGATAAAATTAAACAAGTAGTAGATAAATGTAAAGAAAAACAAATCCCAATTAGAATTGGAGTTAATATGGGTAGTTTAGATAAAGAAATCGAAGCTACATACGGAAGAAATGCAAGAGGTCTTGTTGAAAGTGCAAGAAAGCATGTAAAAATCTTAGAAAATTTAGATTTTCATGATATTGTATTATCATTAAAAGCTAGTGATGTATTAACAACAATTAAAGCCTACAAAATAGCTAGTGAAGAATTTGATTATCCTCTTCACATTGGTGTGACTGAAGCAGGACTAACCTTCAATGGTCTAATTAAGTCAGGGATTGCTTTAGGAGATCTTTTACTTAATGGAATTGGTGACACAATTAGAATATCATTAACTGATGATCCTAAATATGAAGTACTAGCTGCAAAAGAATTATTAGCTAATTTAAATTTATATGATAAAATCACTTTAACATCTTGTCCTACCTGTGGTAGAACTCAAACCGACTTAATTCCATTAGTTAATGAAATGCAAGATTTCATTAACACATTACCAAATGTAAAATTACATGTAGCAATGATGGGTTGTGCTGTCAATGGTCCAGGTGAAGCAAAAGATGCAGATATAGGTATTGCTTGTGGAAAAGATGAAGCATTATTGTTTAAAAAAGGTGAAATCATTAAAAAAGTAAAAAAAGATGAAATAATACCAACATTAAAACAAGAAATATTAAATATGATAGAAAAATAGAATTAATCCTCCTTAATAGTCAAATTAAGGAGGATTATCTTTATTTTATAATAAATAGTAACGAAATAATACAAATATTATTAATTAAAATATTCAACTAATTGAACAAAATTTTTAAATCTTGGTAAAACAAACACTAATTTTCCGTATCCATTTCTTTTGATTATGTTTTTCTCAATCAATCTACTTCTATAATTTTGATAATTACTTTCAGTCATATTTAGAGATTTTGCAATGTCTTTAGCTTGACCATCTTCATTTTTCGCAATAGCAATGCATACATTCTTTTCCATATTTGTTAAATCACTCCAAATAACATTATATCCATTATTACGTAGATAAGAATCATATTTAAATAATAATTCATCATTAACTTCTTTTTTATCGCTTTCATAAAGAAGAAAACCTAAAACCTGATAAGCAAAAGCATAACCACTAGTCAATTTTGAGAAAGCAGCTGCCTGAATAAAAGATACATTTAATATTTTTTGGTATTCTTTCGCAATTTCTACTTCATCTAAAGGTAATAATTCAATTTTAGGAGTTCGTGATAAAAAGCTAGATGAATCACTACTAATCAAAGCATTGATATTATGATTCAATCCTGTCATAAGCAAGAACAAATCATAATTCTTGCCTATCATTGATTGATAAAAATTAGCGAATTTTTTCATATTATTAGTTAATGATACTTCATCGATAGTTATCAATACTTTCTTCTTATTCGCATTTGCTTTTTTTAATAATTGTTCAAAGATTATTTCTGTATTAGTTATTTTACTTTCATTCTTGATTTCTAATGATATAAATTTTGAACTAATATTCAAGGTCCAATCAAGGAATAATTTTGATTTTTTTCCTTCGAAAATAAGTTTTTCTGATAATGGACCAATCAATTCATCTTGAGAATTACCATCAATAACTATCCATTCTTTTCTTTGTCTAAGTTCTTCTGCTATTTTTCGAAGTAATACAGTTTTACCAGATCCTCTAATACCAGTAATAATATAAGCATATGTAGTAGGATTATTCATATTAAAAGTATTAATAATCTCTTGATATTGACTATAACGTTCAATAATACTATATGGTGCTTTTCCAAACATTAAATTAAACGGATTATTATTTTTCATTTATAACCTCCAATAGTTTTAAAATAATAATGAATATAAAAATCTATACAACTTATAAAATATTGTGCAACTTTTCAAAACTTGTGCAAGTTTGTGCAACTTTATGCAACTTTACAAAACTTGTGCAACTTTATGCAACTTTGTGCAACTTCAATAACATTATATAACTTTGTGCAACTTTATGCAACTTTTTTTAAAAAATAAATATTTATAATTTATAATTTAATTTATATATAAAAAATGTAATCACTATTAAAGTGATTACAATTAATATATTAATTATAAAAATAATTATTAATAGAATGGTGTCCAATTAGGATCATTTACTTTATACACTAATTTACTACCATCAGTTTCTACAGTATAATGGTCAATGATTAATTCTTCATTGATATATAGTTCAACATCTTGACTAATTTTATATGATTCATTAGTTACAGTAATAGTAACTACCATATATTGATAATTCTTTTCATTAGTCACTGCTGCATTACATATATCACTTTCAAAATCTGTACTATATTGTTCTGTATCAAGGTTAATGATAAGTTTAATAATATTATTGTTACTATCTACAGTAACAAAATCTTTATCTACATGGTCACCTGTATTGTGATTATCATTAGGATCTTTATCATCAGGATCTTTATCATCACCACCATCACCGATTTTAATTCCACCCCAATCATCTTTAATCTTGATTTCACAAGATGTAATTAAAAATAAGCAAAGAATAGAAAATATAATTACTACTAATTTTTTAGTCATATTAATCACCTTTAATTATTTATACATACATTATAATAAATTATTTATATAATGTCTATAATAAGATATTAAATCAAGATAATAAATCTAGATAATGAATTAATATAATAAAGAAGTGTATAAACTATCAATTATTGAAATTTGTTTATACACTTCTTCTTATTAATAAATAAATTTAATATATATAAATAAATTATTAATAAATACTAATTTATTTATTCTATTATTTTTAATTTGCTGGAACAATTGAAGATAATATTATACTTTCACTGACAGCATCCTTTGTAACAGTAACTCTGTAATATACAACTGTATTTGTATCTACACTACCAATTACTCTACCATCATTATCAATTATAGATGGACTTAGACTTTCAAATGTAATTGTGTAATCAAAATAATATTTTTTAATTAAGTATTCTGTTTCAACCATCTTCATAAAATCATTCCATAAATTAGCATTTCTAATTGCATGTGGACAATCCTTACCAGAAAAAGCATTATGATTTAATACTTGCTTTGGAGTTAGATTGTTTCTAACTAGTATTTCAGCAACCAACTTAGCAGTGTTTTGCCATGTTTGGTAAATATCACTACCACTGTTTACAGTTGTTTCAATACCAATTGAATTCTTATTTCCACCAAAATTAGATACTTTACCATAAGTACTATTATAATAAGTCTTATTCAAATAATAATTACCATTAGCACCAATTTCCCAATAAATTCCAGCTGGAGTGATTTGATTTGTTGTGTAATTAGTTGCATCTACTGCTGTACCTGCTATATCAGTATAAGGACGTAGACTTGTAGATACACCATTAATTGCATAATAACCGCTTGCATCAAAGGTAATATTAGGACTAGCATTTCCATAAGGACCTGCACTAATGCCTGTATCTTGTAAGCTATATACTCTACCACCACAACCAGCATGAAATGCAGTATAATTCTCACTAATAGTTTGATAAATACTATCTTCTCCTACTGTATAATGCCAACTAGTGCCTGTATTATTTAACATATAATTTACATTTGCTAAAGCAGTAGATCCAGCTGCAGTATTTCCAGTATCATGAATAGTAATAAATTTAAGTGTTGACATAGTACCATAAGAATATTCTCTTGATATTAAATCACTATCATTAACTTTCTTACTAGTATTAACACTGATACTATCAGTTGAATAATTACTTACAGAACCATAAATATTTGCATTAACACTTCCACCATAATTTACATTAGTATGTAATACATTATCATTATTAGCACCAGCTAATAAACTTAATAAACTATTATTCTTTCTAAATCCTAATTCATTTTCTTCCATTGAATCAATTAAAGCATTGAATAATGTATCTCCATCATCTTGTGCATCTTGCCAATACATCATACCAGCAAATCCATTATCAGCTGCATATTTAGTCTTAATAGTAATTGATGCAGGATTATCATAAGTAATGAATACTTCTTCACTTGAACTATAAAGGTAAGGAACTTGACAATTACTATCCCAATATTGTTCATATGCTGGATTAGATAAATAATTAGAAACAATATTACTATAAGAAATTGAAGAACAAGATTCAGCACTCTTGCCTAATCCAGCTGTACCTGTAAATTTTCTTCCATAGAATGGAATACCAATAATTAATTTCTTAGGATTAATTCCAGAATTAGTAACATAATATGTATATGCATTACTAATAGCTTTATAACATGATCCACTCTTATAATTTAAAGCGGATTGATGAGTTGCAACACCACTATTATGCATATCATAAGTCATAATACTAATGTAATCGATATATTGAGCTGAATTAGCAAAATCATATCTAGAATAAGTATCAATACCAGTTGCAGCCATTACCAAGTGATTTGGATTGTTAGCCTTAACTGCAGCTCTTAATTCTTGCATGAACAATGTGAAATTGGCTTTTTCAGCACTTGTAGGGAATTCCCAGTCAATATCAACACCATCTAAACCATAAGTATTAATTGCACTTACAATATTATTTATTAATGTAGCTCTAAGTGCACTACTTGCAGCTACTGTAGACATATCAGATAATTGAGCTGATGTAGTCATACCTAATGATAAAATAGCATAAGTTCCATTATTATGTGCTCTTGTTACTCTAGATGGTAAATATGATCCAATTGTAGCAATATTACTTATAGCACCATCTGCACTTACATTAGCATGAGCATAAATAACTATATCTAAATTCTCATAAGTATTATCACTTGCACTAGAATTACTAAAATACATATAACCAATTGAAATACCATCAGTTAAATCTTTATAATATCTTCTAGCTACAATATCATATGTAGTAATTAATGTATCTTCATTATAATGAATAGTAGCTGTTAGTGTTACATTTTGATCTACATATGGCTTAGCATATACACCACTATCACTTAGGCCTCTACTATTACTTGAAGACCAAGTAATAGTAGTACCATAATTATTATTTATAGTTATTAAATCTAAATCATCATTTATTTCAGTGATAGATCCATATTCATCATCTAAAGAATCTAATGTGAAATTAAGTCTATCACCAGAAGTTCAACCTAATGATTCTAAATATGCTGCATAGGCATCTTGAACTTCTTTTAATGTACTATATATAACAGTGTCATTCTTTATATTTTTAACATAAGAACCTGAAGTAATCGTTCCACCAGCATAACAATTATTATTTGTAGTACAAGTACCACTACAAGTAATCTTTGTTGCATAAGCAGAATCAGTATAATTATATTGATAATTCAAAGTAGCACTTGTGCCATAAACTAATACTGTAGCTGGTTCAAGACTATACCATTGATTATTCATTACAGTGATTACTTTTCCAGATTGAACATTTTTGAATCCAAATGTACATGTTTGTAATCCGCCACGACCTGAAGCAATATTATTCTTAATATTAACATTTGCATTAGTTGAAGTGAATCCAACTTGTGTCAACCAGTTATTTGTAGCATAATAGAATTCATTATCCAAAATATTTAAAGTTCCATTCATAGTATAAATACCCATACCATCATTAGTATAATCTGTACCTAAAGTTGCGCAATCATTAGTTATATAGTTATTCAAAATATCTAAATTAGTAATATTGTAAAATGCCATATAGTCATTTAAATATGTAACTTTATTACAATGAACATTGATATAAGTGTTTTTAACAACCAAATTACTAATATGAGCAGAACCACCAATTGCAGCTTTTCTATTACAATCAATTAATGTAGATTCAGGTGTACAATTAATATGGCAATGATCAACAATAATGTTATCAGCACCAATCAAAAGATTTCTAGTGAATTCTAGTCCATTAACTTCACAGCCATTTGCTTTAATATCCATAATACCTGAAATTATTGATGGAGTATTTCTTGCATTTTTACCTAAAATAGTATTATTAGGTCCATAAATCTTAACAGATTTAGTAACATTGATATTTTGACTATATGTACCTGCAAATACATAAATAATATCATTATTACTTGCAATGCTAATAGCATCAGCAAGACTAGCTACAATATTGCTACCAACTGGATATTCAACTGTATCATAATTTGAATTTAATTCATCACCACATAAAATATATTTACCTGATGCAACATTAGGATTAACTAAAATATCAGCAACTTTCCCATCTTTAGTATAAATAGCATTTAAAGCTGTAACATCAGCTGCACCGATATTCAAGTCAAGAGCAACTAGCATTTCCCAACATGCATAAACAGTAATATTACCATGACTACCAGCAGGAATAGATGTAATTGGTTCACCAACAGCACCAACATTATCATACCATCCAAGGAATTCACCATTTGCGATAGACATTGTACCAGCAGCAGGCAATGCTATAGCACCACTTTCAATATTATATGAAGTAATTGGTGAAGCTGAAGTAGCACCAGATTGTAATTCATAAGTAATAGTATATTCAATTGGTGTAAATTTTGCATAGAATGTTTCAGCATCATTACCATCTTTTTCAGTAATAGCATCGCCAGTTAATCCAACATTGCCATACCAGCCATCAAAAGTATAATAATCTTTCTTTACATTTGGTAAAGTATCACCATCTTCTAATAATAATTTTCCATTTAATAATGCATCAATATTATTACCAGCTTTAATTATTGCGCCATCAGCACAATCACTAATATATAGATATTGGTATGCTGATAAAGCAGTAATTTTAGCAGGGGCACCAGGTGTATTACTATGACCAGCCAAAATATAATCATAATCAGCAGTTACAGAGGCATTACCTGTTTTTGAATCACCTACCAAGTAAGTAACTTTTTCATAGATATTAGAACTTATTGAAGTTCTCTTAATAAAAATTCTATTCCAATAAGAATTACTATAAGCTTTTCCTTTATCTCCTAATGTGATACCTTCACTACCACCAGAACCACCATTATAACGGCCAACAACGCCTTCAACATTAGCAACAAATTCTCCACCATTAAATACAAATGTTGAAGAATTATTAATCTTCTTTACAAAATCTAAATCTTTGTAATCATCATTATCTGCTAATTGATTAGCTACATATGTAATATTTCTAGTACAAGATGATGCAGCATATGTTTTTTCACCATCAACATCAACATAAGCTAATGCTGTAATATTTTGGTCATATCCACTTGATGGAATATTTACAACAGATAAATAAAACTTTCCTTCACCATCTAATGTTTCACCTGCTTCTCTAGCGATAGCTTTACTAGTTCCATATAATGTAATCATTTGTTCTTTAGTATAACTACCTTTTGAAAGCAAGAAACCATATTTAATAGTTGTACCTGTAAATTCACCAGTAACTTGACCAGCAAATCTTAATCCCATTGGATCAACAGTTCTAATTGATGCACCATCAACAGTTGCAACAGTAGCATCATCTGCTTTTACATTTTGAGGTATGAAAGCAAATAAACATACTGCTAAAATAGCAATAATGAATAAATAAAACTTCTTCATAAATCAACCTCCATAAGGGATTTCTTCATAATTAGTTGTAGTGCTTGTTTTAATAATGTCTTCTTCATTAATTAAAACAAGTTCAATTTGCGGCAATTTAAATTCTTTTTTCATCTATAATTCCTCCCATATAAAAGAACTTATTAACGGCTGAAAACGTTTTTTAGCCATTATTAATATCATTATACCCCCCCCCGACCCTTTCAGTCAATTTGAAAAAAAAGAAAAAGAAAATGAAAGTTTTTCATTTCATTTTCTTCCTTTTTCACAAATTCCTATTCAGGTATATAACTTGGTACATCATTTGCATCAAGATATGTATTAGTTATAGCATTTGTTGTTTGAACCGTTATTGAAGTTGGGGCAGTTGCAAAATAATTATAACGAATCACAAAATTGCCATCACTAAGAGCACTAGTAATATATTTTGTGAAACTACCACTAATTTCATCCATAAATTTATTATATTCAAAAATAATTCTATTATCACTAAGTGTACCAACAACACTAATTGCTAAACCAGCAAGAGAATTTTCAATTGTATTATAAGAAATTAATACATCACAAGTACTAGGTACATTTCTAATGTAAATGTTATAAGAATTAGATGTACCATTATTAGTAATAGTATTATCTCTTATAATTACGCTACTACAAGTATTACCACTAGTAGCTGTACCTAACCTAATTGCATATGAATCAAAGCCATCAATTGTATTTCCTTGAATCAATACAGTTCCTGAAATTTTTTGAAGATAAATACCTTCTACATATACTGGACTATCTTCTGTATCAATATAACCATGAATTTCATTATTAGTAATTGTTATATTTGTAATAACATTTGTTCCACCATAACAGAAACGAGATGTAGATGAGAAATTAGCATAACAATCACTAATAATTAATGATGTGAATTTAGCTGCACAAGTAATAAAATCAGTTCCAACTGCACCACTATATGTTGATTTAATACATTTAATAGTAGTTGCTTTTCTAAGTGAGAATTTACCACTTGTAGATAAATCAAATCCATTAATTTCACAGCCATCTTTATTTGTTGTGATTGTTCCAGTTATTACAGCTTCTGTATATCTAGAATTAGAACCAGAAACATCAGCATTAGGTCCTAATAATTTTACATTTTGTGTAAATGTAAATGATTCATTATATGTACCACTAAATACATAAATAACATCATCAGCACTAGCTGCTCTAATAGCATCATCTATTGTACTATATAATGCTCCATCACCTACTGTATATGTATTACCATTGATAGTGAAAGTACCATCAGTGAATGTAGATTTTACAAATTTATTAGGAGAATAAGTTGTAATAACACTTAAATCTTCTGGATTTAAGCTTACAACGCTAGAATCAAAGATATTCCATACAGCATATAAGCTGATATTACCATGAGAATTAAGTGGAATAGTAAGAATCGCATCTCCATTTCCTTCAGGGTTATTATACCAACCAACAAATTCACCATTTTCGATTGACATAAGGTCAGTTCTAGGTAAAGTAATAGTTGGTGTTTCATAATTATAACTTGTTACTAATGATACAGGTGTAGATCCACCTTGTAAATCATAAGAAACAGTATAATCAACAGGTGTGAATTTTGCATAATATGTTTTACCTGCATCGCCTGAATGACTAGTATATACAGTACCACTTAGATTTTCATATTCACACCAACCATCAAATTCATAATATGTTTTTGATAAAATTGGTAAATCATCACCATCTTTATAATAAGAATGAGATGTATAGAATAATTCAGGCTGCATTGATACTTTAATTTCATTATCAACATTGTCTAATGTTGGTGTTGTGAAAGAAAAATAATAATCGAATAAATCATCACCTAAATCAATCAAATCTTTAATCTTATTATAATTAGCTAATGTAGTATTATTTACAGCTAATACATAATCATATTCTTCTAAAACAGATGCATTACTTGATGATGCAATATCATCAAGACTTGGATCTAAGCTAAGTAAAGCAGCTTTATAAGCTACAACCTTATAACATCTTAATTCATTATCATATTTTAAGAATATTCTAGCAAATGTATGATCAGAACCATTATTTACATTTTCATCATCACAAATATTGATTTTATCATCATCAATACCAGCATTAAAACGAGATGCATTAAATACATCATCAAATTCAAGTGTTCCACCATTGAAGTTGAAATTTGATGTATAAACAATCTTTTTCACATATTCTAAATCACTATATCTAGGATCACTAATTAAAGCAGATGCTACTTCATAAATATTTCTAACACAAGATGCATCAGCATAATACTTAACACCATCAATTGAAACATAAGCAAGAGCACTTAAATTAGTTCCATAATCACTTGCTGGGAAATTGACAACAGACACAAAGAATTCATCATTTCCATTCTTCTCTTCACAATCAATAGCAACAGCTCTTGATAGTGCGTATTTTGCAATTATTTCATCTTTAGTGCAATTACCTTTAGTAAGTAAGAACCCATAATTCACATCATCACTACCATAATCTCCACTAGAAACACCACAGAAACGCAATCCCATTGGGTCAGCTGTTCTAATTGATGCACCATCTACAGTCTCTATTGTATATAAAGGATCAGCTTTAATAGAGATATTAAAAGAGAATATTGTAACAGAAATAATAAAAATTAAAGAACATAATATATATTTAAATAATTTTGATAACTTCATATTCATCACCATTTTTATAATTTATTAATTCTTAATTATCTTAATTATCTTAATTATTCAGGAATTCCATCAAATGGAACAGTTGGACTAGTAACAATTATATCTTTATTATCAATTTTGATAATTTCTATTTCTGGTTTTTTTAATTCCTTATTCATAAAACCTCCCATTATTTTATAAAAAATCATTTTCATTTTACAATAACATAGCACTTATGTCAAATATATAAAGAATATAATTAAATATGATTAGTCATTTGAATATTCATTATCAGCATTTTCTTTAGCTTTTTGTTTATGAATATTCTTAAAAAACATCTCATCAATTTTTCTTCTCTTCATATATTTTAATTTTCTTTCAATCTTATCAAGTCTTTTCTTCTTATAACCAGGTTTAACCTTTTTAGGCATTGGTGTTCTTAAATGAACATCTTCTTCTATTTTCTTGACTCTGTTTGATTTATGTGGATTAGTGCGTTTATTGGTTTTAATTAATTCGTCATTAACTAAATTCATATAAACACAATTTAATCCTTTTTTCTTTAAATCAAGCATATATTTATCATCATCAAAATCATAAAAAGAAATAGCAGTACCACTATAATCAAATCTACCAGTTCTACCTACTCGATGAATAAAGAATTCTAAATCACTTGGTAATTCATAATTAATAACGTGACTTACACCATTAATGTCTAAACCACGAGAAGCAATATCACTTGCTACAACATATTGAACATTGCCATCTTTAATTCTCTTTAATACTTGTTTTCTCTCTCTTGCTTCTAAGTCACCAGTAAGTTTAGTAACTTTATAATTATTGCTACCTAAAAATGAAGCAATTTCATCTACTTTATTTTTAGTATTTGCAAATATTAATACTAAAAATGGAGTAAATGTTTTAAGTAAAGCTAGTAATAATTCATTTTTATCTTTATTCTTTGTTGGAATAAAGATATATTCTGTATTATCTTTACCAATCTTAGTAAGTGATAAATCAATTAATTCATGCTTAATGAAATATTTATTTAAGAAACTTACTAATGAAGAAGGGATCGTTGCTGAAAAGGAAGCAACATTAATTAGATTATCAAATACAGCAAATACTTTATCTAAATATTCAATTTCTTCTTTTTCAAAAACCATATCTGCTTCATCAATGATAACTGTTTTAGCTGTATATATCTTTAAAACATTAGTATCAATTGATAAATCTTTAATTTTACCGATAGTACCTACAACAATTTGTGGTTGACTAGTATCTAATCTTTTAATTTCTACTTCTCTATCAGTTCCACCAACATAAAGTCTAACATCAAAATCACTAAATTTAGTGATTTTGATGATTTCATCATAAAGTTGAGTTGCAAGTTCTCTTGTTGGTGATATTATCACCACTTGAACTTCCTTTTTTTCTTCATCAAGATTTTGTAAAATCGGAAGTAAAAACGCATGAGTCTTACCACTTCCAGTCTCACTCTTACCGATAACAGATTCCCACTTTAATAATCTTGGAATTACTTCATCTTGTATCTTTGTTGCTTCAATAAATCCTATAGAAACTAAACCCTTATTAATATAATCTTTAAAATGGTAATTTACAAATTTCATATAAGTTCACCTATACTTTCAGGATATAAAGCTTTAGTCATTCTTACCATAACTAAATCATTGCTTTTTTTATCACCTTTAAATTTAATCTCAATATAATTAGACGAATGACCATAGCAATATCCATTCTTACAACGTTCAACAATAACTTCTAAAACTTTACCTTCAAATCTTTGTCGATATTCTAAAGCTTTTTTATTATTAAGATCTAATAACATCTTAACTCTATATTTCTTCACAATATCATTAACTTGATTCTTAAATTCCCAAGCAACAGTTCTAGGTCTCCTAGAATAAGGGAAAACATGAATCTCACCGAAATTAATTGAATCAATTAATTTTAATGATTCTTCAAAATCTTCATTACTTTCTCCACTAAAGCCTGTTAAAATATCAGAAGTAATATTAATATCTGGAAAATATAATCTAATTAAATTAACTTTATCTAAATATCCCTTAATATCATATTTTCTTTTCATCCTCTTCAAGGTGTTATCTGAGCCACCTTGAAGTGGCATGTGAAAATGAAGACAGAAATGATTTTTATGTTCATACATAAATTTGATTAATTCTTCACTTACTTCAGTTTGTTCAATTGAAGATATTCTAATTCTACCTAGACCTTCAATTTTCACTACTTCTTTCAATAAATCAACTAAAGTTAAACCCTTTTCTAAGCCATAAGCACCTGTATTAATGCCAGTTAAGACTATCTCTTTCATTCCAGAAATTGTAAGTCTCTTGATTTCATCAACACATTCATTAATATCTCTACTTCGGTTATGACCTCTAGCATAAGGTATTGTGCAATAAGCACAATAATTATCACAGCCATCTTGAATTTTCACAAATCCTCTTGTCTTTTCATTAAATCTTTTAACTTTTAATTCTTCATAGCTTTCTTTTAATAAAGCATCTTCATGAAGAATCATTGGTTTATATTCATCTCTATTAGAATTATTATTATCAAAATAATTAATAATTGCTTTACCTAATTTATTCCTATTAGTTGTGCCAGTAATAATACAACTAATGTTTTTATTATTGATCCTATTATATTCATTAAAGATATTAATAATGTCTTCAACAATAAGTTCAGCATAGCACCCCATTACAACAAATAAAGCATCATCATTCCTTTTAATTGCTTCTCTGATAATCTTTCTACTTTTAGCATCTCCAGTCAAAGTAACTGAACAAGTATTAATTATATAACAATCACAAATAGAATTAAAATCTGTAATGATAAACCCATTATCTTCAAGTTCATTACTTATAGCTTCGCTTTCATAAAGATTAACCTTACAACCTAAAGAATAATAACTAAATTTAATATTATTATGATTATTATTATTTTTAATATTATTATTCATGATTATTCTCCACTTCATAAGCAAGAATAGACATAATAGATAAAGGAGCAGTTTCAGTTCTTAATACTCTTTTACCTAATGAAATAGGAATAGCTTTAGTATTCATAATAGCATCTATCTCTTTTTTACTATATCCACTTTCAGGTCCTATAATAACTAATATATTATTAATATTAGGATAATTATCAATCAAATTAGCTTTTAATACTTCTTTTATATTATTTTGATCTTTAAACTCAACATGACAGAATAATACTAAATCATAATCATCAATAGATTTAATTAGATTATTAAAGAAAATCGGATTATAAACATTCATCAAATTAATCCTTTGCGATTGTTCACTAGCTTCTTTAATAATTCTATTTAATCTATCTAATCTATTATTATTCTTTTTATCAGTCATCTTATCATCATATTTAATAATGGATTTATCCATTATTACTGGTTGATAATTATTACAACCCAACTCTACTAATCTTCTTATAACTTCTTCTGTTTTATCTCGATTGATTAAGCCTTGTGCTATTGTGATATTTTTATTAAGTTCATTCTTGCTTTCAACATTCCCAATTATCTTTGCTTGAACTGTATCACTAATTTCTATTATTTCACATAAGAATAATTCTTGATTATCAGTAAATACTAGAATGTTTTCACCAATCTTCATTCTCATCACATTCTTAATGTGATGAACATCATTACCTTCAATCAAGACAATACTTTTATTAATTTTATTTTTATTAACTAAATATCTTTGCATAATTAATTCCTTAATATTCGTTTTATTATTTTTTATTTTATCAATAATTGTCGTTTTTTTCAATAATAAATAATACAAGTGTTTAATATGATGAAAAACTGCAAATGAAAAATGGCAAAAATGATGAAAAACTGCAAATAAAAATCTATGATAATCATATTAATATCAATTATCATAGATAAATTTATCATAGATAAATTATTATAAATTAAAAACTAAGTAATGTGATTATTTCTCTAATAAATCTTCAATCCTACAATTAAATATTTTAGAAATAGCATATAGGGTTTCAGCACTTGCTTTATTTATATCTTTTTGTCTTTGTTCATACATTTGAATTGAACGAAGACTTACTTTAGAATATTCAGATAATTCTTTTTGTGTATAACCACATATTTTTCTAAATCTTTTTAAATTTGTATCTTTAAAATGTTCTTTAATTCTTTCATCAACAATTTGTACAAATTTAGTAATATCTGCTTCATGTAATGTGTAATACATTATTGAAAATTCTTCATAAGATATTGCTTCAAATATATTATCAAAACTACGATCTGAATACCATTGATAATAAGCAATAGACCAACCAATCCAATAGTGAGCAGAACGAACATAATTATTTATATACTCTATTTCAGGATATTTGCCAGTTGTTTCATAAATAATATCCATTGCTATTTCAACACCACTTTTTCCAGCAATTATAGCAGGTTCTCCTACTTCAAATTTTTTACTAATTTCACTTACTAAAAACATGTTAATAAAATCTTTACTTGGTATTTCACATGAATTAATAGCATAATCAAATGCTTCACCAAGTTTAGTCATTGCACTATTAAGATATATTTTTTGGTATGCGTGGATCATCATTTTTAATATTTCCTCTTATTATATCTTGGACAAACAAGCCATCTGCAACTTCATCCAATATCTTTTCATATTCTTTTAATGCTTCAGAATCTCTATTTTTTCTTAAATGAAAATATATTTCTTTCTTTGCTTTTTCACTACAAATAAATTTTATTTTTGAAAAAGCATATGGAGATTTAATAACAATTTGTTCTCCTAATTGACCTAGTCTTAAAGCATTCGATAATTGTTCAAGAGTTATTGTATTATTGATAAATGCTAAAGCATAATCAAAATATGAATCATCTGCTCTATATCCAATTATAAGATCATAAGCATTAACATTAATATTAAAATTATCAATTAAATAATTTCTCGCTTTTTTAGCTACAGGATTATTTAAAGTAAATACTCTATTATTTAAAAGGATTGCAATCCAATTTAAAACTGTATATTCCTTTGAATTAAGATTTAATATTCTTAAATTATTAATATCCAAACAATATTTATTAGAGAACCCATCACTTATAGATGATACTGCACATTCTTTTGAAAGGTTAATATCTTGAGTGCAATAAAAACCATAGCCAAAATCGTTATTCTTTTTACCACCACCATAAAATGGAGTTTCAATAATATCTTTAGATCCATGATATAGAATTAAATAATTATCAGTTGATAATTCATCTTTTGATAAATTTTCATCCATAGTTAATTCCTCCTAGACAACAACATTGTATCACTATAGCGATAGTAAGTCAATATGTAGATAACATTAATATATGATAAAAGACTGGTAATAATGTGATAATGCATATATACCAGCCTTATTATTATCTCTTAAAATATTTCTTAATCTTATCAAAGAAAGATTCATTATTCTCATTTGTTTTACTAAGTCTTGTCAATAAATCTTTTTGTTCACTTGTTAATTTAGTAGGAGTAACAACATTAACAATAACATATAAATGTCCTGTCGTGTTAGTTCTACTATCAGTAATACCTTTACCACCAATCTTGAATTTAGTTCCAGTTTGAGTTCCAGCAGGTATCTTTAATGTACATGAATTACCTAATGTAGGTACTTCAATGTTACCACCTAAAGCTGCTTGAGAGAAAGTAATTGGCATTTCAAGATATAAATTCAAGCCATCACGTTCAAAAATTTCATGCTTTCTAACATTAACTTGAATATATAAATCACCAGCCATACCACCATTGATTCCACCTTCACCACGACCAGAAACTGTCAAAGTTTGACCATCTTCAACACCAGATGGAATTCTAACTTTGAATTTAGATAATACTTTAACTCTTCCTTCACCTTTACATGTAGAACACTTATTCTTGATTGTTCTACCAGCACCACCACATTCAGGACAAGCAGTTTCAGTTCTAATACGACCAAATAAAGAATTTTGTTCAACAGTAACTCTACCAGTACCATGACATCTAGCACAACTAGATATATCATTTTTACTCATAGCTCCTGTACCACTACAATCTTTACATGTATCATATTTAGATATACTTACTTCTTTTTCAACACCAAATGCTGCCTCTTCAAAAGTAAGATTTAAAGAATATTTTAAATCTCTACCTCTTACAGGACCATTTGGATTCCTTTGTGTACGTGTTCCACCACCAAAGAATGATGAGAAAATATCTTCAAAGCCACCGAAGCCAGATGAGAATCCACCAAAACCAGAAGCTCCATTAAATTGATTTGGTCCTTCATGACCAAATTGATTATATTGCTCACGTTTTTGAGGATCACTTAATACATCATAAGCTTCCTGTACTTCTTTAAATTTTTCTTCAGCATTTGCTTCTGTACTTACATCAGGGTGATATTTTTTAGCTAACTGACGATAAGCTTTTTTAATCTCATCATCAGTAGCATTTTTACTAACACCCAAGACTTCATAATAATCTCTTTTGGCCATTAGTTAATTCCTTTAGATTTATTAATTATTTATTTTCTGTGTATTCAGCATCTACTGCATCATCATCAGATGGACCTTGTTTAGCCTCTCCATTTTGACCTTGGTTAGCATTAGCTTGAGCTTTTTGGTAAGCTTTTGTAGCAATGCCTTGACTAGCCTTTAATAATTCTTCTTTCTTAGCTTTGATATCTTCAATATCATTACCCTTTAAAGCTTCCTCTAAAGCGCTAATCTTATTATTAATATCTTCTTTTTCTTGTTCAGTTACTTCAGCTCCTAAATCCTCTACTGCTTTCTTAACAGCGAAGATAGCTTGTTCAGCTTCATTTCTTGTGTCAACTTCTTCCTTACGTTTCTTATCAGCATCAGCATTCATTTCAGCTTCTTTAACCATTCTATCAATTTCAGCATCTGTTAAGCCACTATCATTTTGAATAGTGATAGATTGACTCTTACCAGTACCTAAATCTTTAGCACGAACATTAACGATACCATTAGCATCAATATCGAATGTAACTTCGATTTGAGGAACACCTCTTGGTGCAGGTGGTATGTTATTTAATTGGAATCTACCAAGTGTCTTGTTATCAGCAGCCATTGATCTTTCACCTTGTAATACATGAATATCTACAGCAGGTTGATTATCAGCAGCAGTTGAGAATACTTGACTCTTAGATGTAGGAATAGTTGTATTTCTTTCGATTAATTTAGTGAATACACCACCTAATGTTTCAATACCAAGTGAAAGTGGAGTAACGTCTAATAATAATACGTCTTTTACATCACCTTTCAAAACACCACCTTGAATAGCAGCACCCATAGCTACTACTTCATCAGGGTTAACACTCTTATTAGGTTCTTTATTAAGTTCATTCTTAACCAATTCTTGAACAGCAGGAATACGAGTAGATCCACCAACTAATAATACTTGGTTAATATCTCTTGTAGTAAGTTTAGCATCGCTTAAAGCTCTTCTAACTGGTCCTAAGCATCTTTCAACAAGATGTCTTGTTAATTCATCAAATTTAGCTCTTGTTAAAGTAAGGTTAAGGTGAACAGGTCCAGCTACACCCATAGAAATGAATGGCAAGCTAATATCAACTTTAGTAATACCAGACAAATCCTTCTTAGCTTTTTCAGCAGCATCTTTTAATCTTTGTAAAGCCATACGGTCTTTACTTAAATCAATACCATCACTCTTCTTAAATTCACTAACCATCCAATCAATGATAACTTGGTCAAAGTCATCACCACCCAATCTATTATCACCAGCAGTTGATAATACTTCAAATGTTCCATCAGCAAGTTGTAAAATTGAAACATCGAATGTACCACCACCAAGGTCAAATACCAATACAGTTTGTTCTTTTTCAGTCTTATCAATACCATAAGCAAGTGCTGCAGCAGTTGGTTCATTGATGATTCTCTTAACATCAAGACCAGCAATCTTACCAGCATCTTTAGTTGCTTGACGTTGTGCATCATTGAAATATGCAGGAACTGTAATAACAGCTTCTGTTACTTTTTCACCTAAATAAGCTTCAGCAGTAGCCTTTAGGTTTTGTAAAATCATAGCACTAATTTCTTGTGGAGTATAATCTTTATTATTAACGTGTACTTTTTCACTAGTTCCCATCTTTCTCTTAATAGATGAAACAGTATTTAAATTAGTGATAGCTTGTCTTTTTGCAACTTCACCAACTTGAATTTCACCATCCTTGAAAGCAACAACACTAGGTGTAGTTCTTCCACCTTCAGCATTAGTAATGACTTTTGCGTCCTTACCTTCCATAACAGCAACACATGAATTTGTTGTACCTAAATCAATACCAATAATTTTTCCCATAAATTTATCTCCTTTTCTTAAATATTAATTTTTATATATATTTATTTATTATTTATTATCAGAACCATCTTCTTTTGGTTCTTTATTATTTTCATTTTCTTCTTTTTTATTCACTTTTACAAGCGATGTACATAAGACTCTATCTTTATAAGTATATCCACCCCTTAATTCAGCTAGAATCACGTTTTCTTCATAATCACTATTCCAATCAGTCTGTAATACATGATGATATTTAGGATCAAATTTGTCTCCTACTTTCACCACAATCTTCTTAACACCTTCATCATTCAATATGTTTTTGAAATTATTATTAATCATTTCAAAACCAATTAAATAATTCTTTAAAGTAGGATCATTAGTAGGCATATTAACTACTTTATCAAATAAATCTAATTCACCAACTAATTTCTCTAATAATCTTTGATTACCATATTTAACCAAAGTATCCTTTTCAGCTTCAATTCTCTTTTTAAAATTGATTTCATCAGCTTTAACCATCAAATTAGCATTCTTAAGATTTTTATTTTCTTCTTCTAATTCACTAATCTTCTTTTCAAGTTCATCAATCTTCTTATGAAGCTTTTTGATTTTCTTGTTTCCATCATTATTAGTTTCATTAGTTTCTTTATTATCTTTATCATCTTTATTTTCTTTATTTAATTGTTTATGCTCATCTGATAATTTATCTGAAGATTCATCTATTGATAAATCATTTGATATATCTTTATCTAATTTATCTAAAGATGTATCTTTTTCTAAATCTTCTTCAAATCTATATCTATTATTCATTCCATTCCCCTTTCTAAACAATTAATCTTAGAAATTCCTCATATTTCTTGCAATGTATTCAAGTAATGGAATAACTTTCGAATATTCCATTCTCTTAGGTCCTACAATTGCTATAGCACCTTTATATCCATCTTTTGATGAATAAGGCACTGTAATCATTGTACAATCTTCCATTGCTTTAACTTCCAAATCACGACCAATCTTAACAGTTAAATCGTTATTATTAAAGTCAATCAATCTCAAGATTTCTTTTTCTTCCATTGCACGATAAATATCACGAACTTTATTAACATCTTTAAATTCAGGATAATCCATCAAATTACTTTGACCTGATAAGAAATATTCATTTTCAACCATTTTACTAATAGTATTAACAAATACTCCTAAAATTCTATCATGATATTCAATTCTATCTTTGATTCTGCCACTAGTGAAAGCTTCTCTTAATTTTCGATCAATATCATGAATTGATACATCCTTTAGATTCTCATTTAATATTGAAACAACTTTATCAATATCATCAATATCGATAGTATCAGGAATTAATATCTTCTTACTTTCAACATAGCCTTGATTTGTAACTAATAATAAAACACCTAAATTATAATCAATTTGTACAAATTGAATCTTTTTGATAATAGCATCTTCACTACTATTACCAAGTACAATTGAAGTATAATTAGTAAGTTCAGAAACTAAAGACATTGTCTCCTGAATAGCTTGCTCTCTACTGATACGATTACGTTCAAATATCTCATCAATTAGAGGGAATTCATAACTAGTTTGTTTTTGTTTTTCCTCATCCATCATGAGTTTAACATAAATCTTATAACCAGCTTCTGTAGGAACTCTACCACTAGAGATATGTTCTTTTTCAATTAAGCCAAGTTCTTCAAGTCTAGCCATATCATTACGAATGGTTGCTGAAGAATAAAGGAAATCTTTATCTTCAGTAATAGTCTTAGAACCAACCGGTTCAACAGTCTTTACATATTCTTCAATTATCTTTTTTAAAATTTTCTTTTGTCTTTCAGTCAGTAAATCATACATAATATTCACCTATTTAAAAACTTTTCTCTTAACGAATTAGCACTCTAACTCATTAACTGATACCATTATAGCACAATATTTAGCACTGTCAAGTGTTAAGTGCTAAAATATTTATTTTTTTATTATTTTCTTAAGATTCGTTTATTAAATAAAAAAAGATTATATATTGAAAAGCAATATATAATCATTATTCAAAAAACTCAATTGGACTAACAACATTATTTCGTGAATGTTTAAAATCAGAAACATTTCTTGTTAAAATAAAATCAACTTTTATTCTTGATGCAATTGCATCAACAACAGCATCTTCATAATCATTAATTTTTGAACAAAGAGCTTCTATTATGCTATCCTCATTAACTTCAGTTATGATAAGAAACTCCATCATCTTTTTAATAGCATCAATAGCGATTTCTCTACTTCCGGTTTTCTTTTTAACGACATAATAAACATCTGTTACAGAAGCTGATGAAAAATATAACCTATCACCATTAACGATTGCTTTTTCTAAAGCAACATGGGATTCCTTATAAAAATCCTCTCGCTCTAGAAGAATATCAAGTATCACATTTGTATCAACTAAAATTTTCATTGTCTCCTCAATCTCTCTTTCTTAATTTCATCCAAAGAAACATCTTCTTTTCCCTTAGCAATTCCAACCAAACTTCTAAGCGCAGCAATCTTATTTGATTGTGGAATAGTAAGTTTAGCAATTATTTTGCCATTTTTAGTAATAAAAACATCTTCATTAGAAACCAATTCCAAATATTTTCCAAGGTTCATTTTAAATTCTGTTGCAGTTATGATCATATTTATAATCCTCCATACAATTCAATTATATTACAAATCGTACGATTGTCAATAAAATCGAACGAAATTATTTAATTGATTTTGACTATATATAACTGCCCTCCATATAATATTTACATAAAAAAACAAAAATTTATTATTCAAAATAAAAAATTATATATTGCACAAAGCAATATATAATTCTTAGTAGAACATTATTATACAAATGGTGACCACATTAAATCATCAATAACATAACTAACAGATGTATCACTTACTGTTAATTTATTATAATCAATTTCTTGTTTTATGAATTCACCATTTTCTTTTAAGTAATAATTAAAAGCTAGTCCACTTCTTTGTAATTCATAATTAGAATCTATATTAATTAGGATTGTTGAAGTGAGGTAATCAGATGAAGTTGAAATTGAATAATCAAGTCCTCCTAATACATTAGCTTCACATTTTAATTCATATTTTTGATTAACTACTTCTAAATAAACATTGATTTCTTTAATACGATAATGGCTTCTTTCACCTTTTAAGACATTAATATTAAAACTATATTCTTTATCTTTATAATTTAATTTAATTAAATGCGAACCAATTAAATTGAATTTATCAAGATTTTCTTGATCAAGATATTCAGCTAACAATGGATATCTATTGATAGTACCATCACTTAACTTTTCAATAATCTTAATATCTTCAATCTCAAAATCATAAGCTGTTATCTCTTCGGGAATTGTTTGAAGATCAATGTATGTTGAAACAACATCATTAGATGTACAACCTACAAGATAAATAGATAAAATAAATATAATCAAAACAAATGGAATAATTATTCTTTTCATATTAACCTCTTTAAATTTCACTTATCCATTTTAACATATTCTTAATAAAAATAATAGTCAAAAATATTAAATGATTGTTTTCACAATCAAATTAATGTAAAATATAGTCATAAAAATATAATTTTTAAAGAGAGGAAAAAGAAAAAATGAAAAAATTAAACATAAGCGCACCTTTATTATCATTAATAATAGGAACATTAATATTATTATTTGCACTTACAATAATTGGTTTAAGCACTGCATCTACTATCATAAGTATCTTTGGCATTGTAATTGGCATATCTTATATAGCATTTGGAATAATTGCTGTATTAGATATTAATATAAAAGCACTTGAAATAATAAATTCAATTGTTTACATCTCTGCTTTCCCACTATTTATGTTTGTTTATTACCTAACAATAACAATAGTTAATGCAGCAGGATTAAGTCCAACAGCTTGGATATTATCTATTCTTCTTCTAATATCAGCATCATTAATAGTTGTTTTAGATATAGTTGGTAAATTTGTAAATGAAGAAATCTTATTTAAAATCAAGAGATTAGCAATAATGGTATTCATCGGTTTATTAGTAGTTTTATTAGTATTCCCAATTAATGGTGGAATAGCAGCAATTGGTGATGTTTTAATATTAGATGTATTATATATTGTTTGTTATTTCTTAATAGTAAAATTAACAATTAACGATGAAAATAGAAACAATAATATTTATAATGATTTGCAATAATAATTATTTTTATAATAATCATTAAGTAAAAAGGATTTATATTAGTCAAACCAATATAAATCCTTTTATTATTGTATTATTAAATTATTGTTGTTGATTTTGATTAATAGTCTTTGGTCTTTTAATTGAATTAATCAATGAATAAATTGAAAAACCAGCTGCAATAGCATAGAATAATCCATACATTAAAATATCATGTCTGAACGAACTAGCAAAATCACTATTTTTAGATAGAAGATACAAGAATGCATCAAACCATACTAAATCCATATGAGCTTCTTGCATATAAGCATTTGCAAACAGCATATAAATTATTAAAACAAAACCTACCATAAATATTAAAGTAGTAATTAAGCTCATTGCAATCATAACACCATTAGGTTTACCACCAAATTTCTTATATAAAAATATTCCAAAGAATATAGAAATAATAGATGAAACTGATGAAACAAAGCCTAAATAATTAAGGATAATACTAATAACAAGACCTGTAAGAGCTCCAAGTAATATTCCTAAGAAACCTCTCAAATAATTATTAGGTGCATTAACAAAATCTTCATTAACTTGTTCAATTTTTTTATTTATATCATTTAATGCTTCATACGTCATTTTAATTTTAATACCATTATTCAAATAATTAATGTTACTATTTTCTTCATCTAGTTCAACACCAGTTAAAGGGCATATATCTTTTTTAGGTGCTTCTAATGATTCTAATGTACTTAAAATTATTCCCATTACTTCATCATATTTTTTAGCAAAGCCTTTACCACTCATAGCACCAATCACAACGAACACACCAAATTCAAAAAAATTAGCTTGAACCATTGATAATTTACGTTGTTTTATTTGAGTTACAAATAATTGCTTCTTTACATCATTTAAATATGTTGAAAAGAAGAAAATTGGTCCATTTGTCATAGGTCCTTCAAATACATTTACTTCATAATCATTAATAAAGCCATATGCTAAATGCTTATCTATTTGAAAATCATATCTATTTAATACTTCAATAACATGTTTATTCATAATATCCTCCAACTCTATCCATTATATCATAATAAAGAGAAACAATCAAATAATTAAATAGATAAATTAGATAAATAAGAATTTAAACAACTTTATTATAATTATCGGGTTTTTAATGTATATTCAATTGAATAAATGCAGATATAAGAAGAATAAAATTTTGAATATTTTTACTATAATTACTAAGTTGTTTATTAAAATGTAAACTATACTTTACATTTTTGGTATTGAAAATGTAATTTTTGATAAAATAATTACATTTTCTAACTAATTAAAGATGTGTAGAAACAAATATTTTCATCTTTTTTAGATAGTAGTATTGACTAAAAACCTTAATTTACAATCATCAAAAAGACCTAACTAATCTATATTTTACAATAAAGTACTTGACATAGGGAGTACTTTATTGACTAGTTAGGTCTTCTTTTTATCTATCAATATAATTGTTGATTGAATCGCAATATTATCAATAATATTATATTTTAATTTTAAACTTATAAACGTAAAAATCTAAGATTATATTCCTAAAAATAGTTTGAGTATAATTACCAGTTAAATTGATAAGGATATGCAAATACTTCATATGAAGCAACATCATTAGCAGAAAAGTTTCTAAATGCAAAAGGTGTAACACTAAATCCAACTTTTTCTCCTACTTCTAAACCATTTAATAAATATGTATTAGCGTTACATATTAATTTTCCGTTTGCATCAAATAATAATACCACAACTTCAACCAAACTTCCTTTTTCTCTAGTGTTATTCTCTACTCTTCCAATAACTTTAACACCATATATTTGATCAGTAGTAATAGATACGTCACTAATATCATATCTTATCACATCATTAGTTGCTTTTTTTATATTACAATGAGGTACAACTTTAACATTAGTTTCTGAAAAACTTCTTGATGTAGCAGTATAATAATATCCTGTCTCACCTGGTTTTAAATATTCAGGGTAACCACTAATCATTGATTTAGTTTCTAATAATGATCCGGTTGATGATTCAATATCTACTGATATATCATCTAAATATAAATCTGCTGTACCTGTATTTGTAACAGGAACTGCAATCTTCATCCATTTAGAACCAAAACTATCTGTCCATATATCTATTGTTGCTTCACCTACTTCATACTTCACTGTCTTTGGAATTTCATTCCATTTAGCATATAAAGTTAAAGATTTTGTTATTTTACTAGAGAAATCAAATTCAAAAAAATATGATGTGCTAGTATACCATCCACCAAATATATATCCATCTTTAGTTGGATCTGCGGGTTTTGATATTGTTCCTTTATATTCTATTATTTGGTCTTCAATAATCTCATTGCCACCATTTAATTCAAATGATATTGTGTATGATTCGATTGACCATTTAGCATATATTGTTATATTGCTAGTAACATTTGTATTAAAATCATATTCATTATTACCTGCTTCATCAATATACCATCCAACAAAAGAATATCCAGTTTTAGTTGGGTTTGATGGCTTAGAAGCAGTTTTACCATCTTCAACTCTCTGTGAAGATATTGATGAACCACTATTTGTATTAAACTTTACTGTGTAATAAGTTGTATTATCTTGCGGTGTATCTCCTGTATTATCACTTATATTTGGTGTTACACTTCCACTATCAGTATTTTCTAAATCACAACTAGCTAACAAAAATAATGATAGCAATAATAAAATTCCTAAAAATAATTTAATTTTTTTCATTTAATTTTCCTCCTTAAATTCTGCTTTTTTATAATTTATTTCAATTAGGATACAATTTTCAATTTTTATAAAATATCTTGATCGAAGACTTTAGTATTGTTTTTTTATATCTTAAATTTCATCTTAAATTTTCACATAAGTGAAACCACTATTCATATAAAATTCAACTAATATGAATTCTTTAACTCCTACATTAGAATAATAATAACTTAATCCAATAACAATTTTATTATTTCTTTCTTCAACATTCTTTTAATGCATAATTATCTACTTTACACTTAAACCTGTTACTTTCTCTAGTTTTTTAATCATACTTTTCAATTTAGTTTGATGTTAAATTTGTTCGCTTCGAAAAAACAATACCAATAATATATTTCCTTTTCCCTGGTTAAATTGTTTAAAATAATTATGCCTTCAGTGCCTATCCACCATTTATACATTCTATGAAGAATCCATTTTCAACTTTCTAATACAATTCTTACAATTTTTTTAAAAAAATAGTTTAAAACCACAAAAAAACGAAATCTAACAGCATTATCAAATTCTTTTACGAAACATAGACAAATAATTCTATTTTTTCGTGTCATTCTTTTCCTTCAATTGTAATTACTTTTGCTCTTGAATCTAAATTTTTTATTCTACCTATTTCAATTCTATTAACTTCATCACGAATCATAAGATATCTCCTTCAAAATTTGTAAATTATGACCTAATTTTAACATATATAATATATATATATATATATCAAGCATTTTCTAATTCTTTATATAAAAAATCTGACAAGTATCACACAAAATGATATCTTGTCAGATATTTTAAAATACAAATTAAATTAATTATTTTAAATTTGAAAATCCACTCAAACTTTCAACATTCAAACAAACACATAATGCATGAGCATCTGTATCTGGGCCAAGTTCTTCTTCAATTGAATCAACAATTGATTGTTTATTTGATTCATCTAATACAATAAATAAGATTTCTTTTTCTCTTTCAATGTATTTTTGAAAGAACATTGTCTCTTCTCCTGTTGCAGTTCCACGTCCAGTTAAAACTGTACCTCCTTTAGCACCATGATTTCTAGCTACTGTTATGCATTCATCAGCATAACCTGCATTACAAATTATAACTGCTAAGAATTTATTCATAATAATCCTCCGATTATAAATATAATTATAAATATAAATTTAAATATAATAATTATTATATTAAATATTATTATTTAGCGTTTCTTGTTCCAATTACTAATACAGAACATTCTTGAGATGCAGTTTCATTACCTTTAGTAACTGTAATAGTATAGTTAACTTGTGTAGTTGCTCTAGGACCATTTCCTACAACTCTACCAGTATTATCTAATACATCAGGGTTACTAGATGTGAACGTAATAGTGTAATCCTTATAATTCTTTTGAATTTCATATTCAATAGCAACCATTTCTTCAAACATACCAGTTAAATGAGCTTCTCTCATTGTTTGTGGACAGTTCTTACCAGATAAGTTATTATGGTAAACCATACGATCTAATGTTAGATTATATTCTAATAATTTGCTTGCTACAAATTTAGCAGTGTATTGCCATGTTAGGTATACATCACTACCTTTATTAACTGCAGTTTCAATAGCGATTGAACTATATCCACCGTATGAAGCAATCTTACCATAAGTCTTATTGTAATATGTGCCAATGAAATAATGATTATTTTCACCAATAATAGTTACGATTCCACTATCAACAATATCAGCTGTTGTTAAAGTTTCACCATTAGGGCCTTTAGGAGCAGCACAAGTAGTCTTTGTGCCATTAACTACATAATAGCCACCATCAATAGTAACTGTAGCACGTTTACCTGCTTCAGTAGCAGTAACACCAGTATCAATTAAACCAGTAATTGTTTCAGATCCATCTCCTGCATGCCATGCAACATATTTATCTTCTAATTGTTGATAAATACCATCATTACCAATAGTGTAATGCCAACTAGCATTATCATTACCTAAATTAGTACACCATTTAGAATTTTGATAAGCAGTTGATCCAGGTGCAGCAGAACCTGTATCATGAACTGTAACTAATTTAATTTCATCATGAATTTCCCAATCAGTATGGCCTTCATTCCAACCAATATTTTGAGCACTCTTGCTCATCATATTAGGTGTAATTGTTGGAAGAACACCAGCAAAGTATTTATTTGCTGAACCATATACATAATGAGGAACATGTTCATATCCTGATTCATAACCAGCATATTCAATTTTTTCATACATTATAACACCATTATTAGCTTCAACTAATAATTTTAATAATGCATTAGCATTTAATTCATCACCAACAACACTAAATCCAACTGTTGCAGTAACATCAACATCTTTAATCTTGCAAGTAATAGTAACAACTCCTTTTCCTTTAGCAGTAACTAAACCATTGCTATCTACTGTAGCGATATTATTATCACTACTAGTCCATTCTACAGTAGCTCCTTCTTTTGCATTGTCAAGGATACATTCAATTTGAATAGTATCATTAACATTTAAAATACCATTACCTTCATATCTTAATTCTAAAACATTGTATTCTTTTACAACGAAAACTGCATCGCTTCTAATAGCAGGATTCTTATCATAGATAGCAACAACCTTAGTTGTACCAGACTTAAGTGGAATAATCATTCCATTTTTAATTTGTAAAATTGAAGGATCTTCAATAATATAAGTAATACCCTTATAGAATACATCACCACTAGGTGAGAATAAGATTTCAATTTCCTTTGCTTCACCAGCATATAAATCTTCATCATCCATTAATAAAATATCTGTTGCATATTCTTCAAATTCATAACCAAATTCTAAATCATCAACAGCATCACTAATATCAAGAGGTCCTTTATCACTTTCATTGATTTGGAACTTGCTTTGATCAGGTTCAATAATATTGCCTTTACCATCTAAAAATGTATTATATTTAGCATCAAGACCACCAATGTATGATGTATTATTTTGAGCAGATACATAATAATATGAAGATGGAACATCAATAAATACGTTGTACCAAGCATCAATATTAGCAGGTGAAGAAATTCTATTGAAGTAAATAGCAGTCTTAACCTTTTCAAACTTATTGTATTCAACTTTAATACATACATATTTATCTGCATTGTTCATATTACCAAGATGAATAGCTTCTTCTTTGATATTCTTGAATTCATTATTCATGAAATAAACTTCAGCTGTTTCACTACCAAGTGGTAAAGCACTTAACCAATTTACATAAATACCATAACCGCAATTATCGAATTTATTAGAAACAAATGCATCATATTGACCACTCAATCCTTTATCTGTATCATTAACATAGAATGCTTTTGATTTAATATTAACAAATACATTATCATTAATCATTACATCATAGCAGTTATCAATATAAACTAATGCTTCAGCATTGAATGCTGTATCGCCTTCAAATTTATTACCACTAAATACTAAATTATGACTATATCCACTACTTCCTTCAACAAAGTATACAAAGCCCTTTCCACTAGCCATGTTAGATTTAACATAGTTATTTAAGAAATTGAAGCCATTTAAGTTAGTTGTAGTATTTTGAGCTGTACCATCATCACCTTTTTCATTGATGATTTGAGCACTACCTTCAAAGATAATACCATCAATAGTAAAATCTTCTAAGCCTTTAGCTAATGTAATCTTACCAGTGAAGATTGCAGCATCAGGGTCAACCTCAGTTAATTCGCCACTACCACCATAAGCAAGTGAACGGATTGTTAAACCATTAATAGCAATTCTAACATTTTCATTATATGTTCCTGGAAGTAAGTAAATAACATCACCACTCTTACTAGCTTCAATTGCACTAGCTAAAGTAGCATATTTATCTTTAGTATATCTATCGCTTTCACCAACTAATTTAACTTCATCACTAGTCATATCTAAATTGAAGATAGAAATTGCCTTTTCTACATCAGCTTTACTAATATTATTATATTTATAAGCAGCACCTTCAAATGTATCATCATCAACTACTTCATAATCAAAATAGTTATTACTGAAATCACATAGTTTAAATACATCATCATTAGTTGTAGCATCATTTAAGATATTAACCATTGATGCATCATTCCAATTAATGAATTCATTGTAATTACAATTAACTTTAATTGTATCATCAGTGAAGTCATTGAAACGAAGTCTAATGCAACCCCAATAATTATCAACATTCATATCTGTGTTATCAAAAATATTATAAGAAATATTATATAATGAATTACACTTAACACCACCAGTTGTACGTAGGTCAACTGCTGTATTAGTCATTGAATAGAATTTATTACCAACTACTTCTAAATATACACTTCCCATTACAGAGAATTGAACACCAGCTTGACTAGATGTATTAAATTCATTATTTCTAATGTTAACATATCCAGTAGGGAATCCTTTAGCAGTACGAATATAGTCAAAGTTTCCAGTTCCTTGGAAAATACAATTAACTACTTCTAAGCCATTCAATTCACCTTCACAACGTACAGATCTTGGAGCTTTTGTATTGATAAATTTACAATTCAAAACTTTTAAGTTAGATACTTTCTTATCAAAGTAAATAGTACCACGTGAAGCATCAACACTTGATGCATCGAAAATACATGAATCAAATGTGATATTAGCATTATTATCAACACCATAGAATTCACCACTACCAGTTTGATGTAAATGATAGAATGTTACATTCTTAACACCATCAGCTAATGTGAACACACCAGTTAATGTAGCAACATTATCTTCTAATTCTTCAAAACGAACATTGCTTACATTTAATGTATAATTGCCATAATCACCACTAGCTAAATATACTCTAGTGTTAGCTTCTAAATTAGCATCACTTAATGACTTAAATACTGTAGTACCATAAACAAACATTGATTCCATATAACCAATATTAGTTCCATCTACTACATTTGTAAGTGATGGGTCAATAATAATAGTCTTAGTATAATTAATAGCATCTAATACAGTTACATCAATTTCAGCTTTAACTGAAGTTCCAGCTGCAGTTGCAGTGAACTTAACACTTCCAGCTTTAAGTGGAGTGATTAAGCCTGCATCATTGATAGTTGCAACAGTATCATCACTAGATGTCCAAACAACATCTTGTGCAGCTTGAGTTGAAAGAACTAATGCTTTGAAATATTCATTTCTTCCAACATATAATGTATCATAACCAAAAATCTTAACATCAGTAATATCAGCTTCAATTGTAATAGCTTTAACAGCTTTTACATTTGGATCACTTGATTGTGCAGTTACATTAACTACACCAGCAGCCTTAGCAACAAATTTACCATTTTGGTCGATTGATGCCATAACTTCATTATCAACACTCCAAACAATTGAATCATTACTTCCAACTGGAGCAACACTAGCAGTCAAATTAATTTCGGCACCAATTTTCAAAACGCTAGTTGCTTCATTAATAGTTACACTTGTTGGACTTGGTTTAGTTACAGTGATTGTATATTCACTACTTACAGAATTTTCAATATCAGCTTGATCTGCCTTATAAGTAATCTTTACTGTACCTTCTTTAACACCAGTAACAACACCATCACTAACAGTAGCAATAGTATCATCTGATGAAGTCCATGTAGCTGTTACAACAGCATTTTCAGGAGTTAATGCTGCTTCTAATTTAATTGTTTCACCAACACCAACTGATGTAGGTCCACTTAATACTACACTTGTTAATTTAGGATTTGTTACTTTTACATCCAATGTAGCAGTAACAGGATTTAATGAATCATCATCTAAAACGCAAGTAATCTTTACATCACCAAGTTTTAAACTTTTTAAAACACCATTTCTAATACTAGCATTACTATTATCAACGCTCCAAACAAAGGAAGCATCTGTAATTTCAGGGCTTAGCTTTGGAGTATAAGTAGCACTAGCACCAAGTTCTAATGTTAAAGGTCCTTCAATTGTTAATGTGTATTCAACAGTTGCAGGTTCAGTTACTTCTAAATCAAATGTAGCACTTACAGTCTTGCCATCAGCACTAGTATATGAACAAGTAACAGTTGCACTACCTTTCTTAAGACCGGTAACAACACCATCAGCCACACTAGCATTATCGCCACTTACACTCCAACTGAATGTAGCACCGCTAACTGCAGGACTTAATGTAGGCGTAATAGTAATAGTATTACCAACTTCTACTTCACTAGCAGAACCAGCTAATGTTAATTTATATTCAGTAACTTCTTCATCTTTAGTAACATTTACTTTAAATGTTGCTTTAAGATCTTTTTGTTCTTTAACACTAACTGTAATTGTTGCTTCACCTTCACCAACAGCTTTTAAAACAGCATTAGAGATAGTAGCAACATTATTATCGCTAGATTCCCAACTTAATGTTGCACCTTCAGTCAATGAATATGTAACAGTAAGTTCATCTCCTACTTTCATTTCCACTGTTGCATTGAATTTATCATCTAATTTAAATTCATAAGTGCTTGTATTATCACAAGCAACAGCAAGAAGTGAAAAAACCAAAGCAAGAGCAATTAAAAACAATCTTTTAATACCTTTCATTTTTTCTTTTACCTCTCTTATTTATAATATTTATTTTTATAAATACCTATTTTTTCAGTTACCTGATACTCTTATTTTACTCTCTCTCAAACAATATTTCAATATATTCTATTCTTTTACCAATAATGAAAAATATATAAACACATAAATAAAGATATGTTTTTAAAAAAAACCACATTTTACATGTGGTTATTCTAATATATCTATCTTCCTAGTTGTTATTTTTGAATCATCACAAAGAACTAGCCAAGGTATAAATCCTTCTTCAAGATTACTATTATATAAAGTTAGTCCACCAATAAAAGAATAATACTTATTTTGAATAATGCTAGCAAATGAAGGAGCATTAATAGTATCTCTAAATACTTTAGCACTTAACATCTCCCCAAATGGTAGAATTAATCTTAAATAATATGAATTATATTTCTTATTGCAATTAGCTTTCTGGAATATTCTCACATCTTCTACTCTCACAACTAGCCCAATATTATTCATTATTTCTTCAATTGTCTCAACTGTCTTAATTTCAATAATATTATCTTTAGATAATACTTCAACACCTCTAATATTAATTAATTGCTTACCATAAGTTTCATCAAAGGATGCTTGGCAAGAAAATGAAATTAAATCACCTTTATTAAGACCACTTATATCATATTTAGTATTATAAACATAAGTACCTATATATTTATCATCTATTTTTTCTTGAATAAAAAATGAACTTCCTACTTTAGCACTAATAACACCTTTAGTTTTAATTGTTCTTCCATCAGAATATTCATCAATTTTATCTAAAATTTCTTTTAATGTATATTCATCACTAATCTTGAAATTAGATGTATCTAAATCTTTATCATATAAATTAATACCTTTTATTTTTGCTTCGTTATTAGCTTCAATAAAAGCATCTTTATATTTAGTTACATTATCAAACAAAAGCAAAGCAGCAAAACCATCTTTAAGTATTAATTCATTATACAAATAAAAGTCTTCATCTTCTTTCTCTTGAACCCAGATGTATGCTAAAAATCTTTTACCAGTATTATCCTTTTCAGGTACAACATCATCACTTTCAATAACAATTCTTCTTGCTTTTAATAATTTACTTTTTGCATATTCTCTTGCTTCCTTACCAAGAGGTTCTATCTTTTTAGTAGTTTCAGGAGCGTTAATGCCATAATATCTAATATTTAGATTGCCACTAGACGTTTGAAAAAACGAAGAATCCGCATCGATGATTCTAAACAATTTTACTTCTTCAATTCCATCATACATGAAGGATTTACCTTCATACTTCCTTTCTAGCTTTAACATCCTTTTTCACCTACATCATGTTTGTTTATAACTTCTTCATATACACATTATTCATCTTTTCAATTGATAATAATGTGACATCATTATGACCAGGGAAGATTAAATAATCATCATTAATACTTTTAATTCTCTTTAATGTCTTATTCATTTCTCCCATAGACCCACTAAATAAATCAGTTCTTCCAATAGAATCTTTAAATAATGTATCACCACTAAACATAATATTATCAAAATTCTTAAATACTGCTCCTTCATAATAAACAGTATTATCACCTTGTATTTTATTAAGGTCCTTAATAAGATAGATAACACTACAATCAGTATGTCCAGGTGTTTCCATTACTGTAAAGATATCATCAATCAAAGAAGATTCATAAATTATATTATAGTTATTAATATCTAGATTCTTATTCAATCCAAATAAATAGCCACAATTCTTCTCATTATCTTGGATTTTTAATATAGCATTCTTATGACAATATACTTTAGTATTAAATCTATTATAAATCTCCTTCAAATAAGCAATATGATCAATATGACCATGAGTAATAAGAATACCATCTAAATGATCTGTATATTTTCTTAATTGTTTTAAGTTAATCGATGGATCAATCAAATATGCCTTATCATTAATTAATACAAGATAAGAATTTGACATAAATTCATCATAATTTAAATTTATTATTCTCATACCTCGATTATATCATTTTAAGAAAGCAAAATCAAAAAAGGATTAAAAGATTGTGCATGTTGCATATTATAAATATTAAAAATCAATCAAATTTACTAAATTTTCAATTTAAAGGGCTGAAATTTGCTTTATAATCGAATTTTTTAAAAATATGCAGTAATTATAAATTTATAAAATCTTTGATATAAACAAAAAAATGAACTAGTTACCTAGTTCACTTTTTTAGAATTTAGAATTTTTATTTATATTTCGCTTGTCTTATTTATTTATTCTTATGACAGGTCTAATTGAATAATCCCAAGGAACATCATTACCATCTCTATCGACAGTTGATGTAACCATTAAATTACCATTGTTATCATATACAATTTGAATAATATCCAATACATCTTGATAATTATCAGGTTGTTTATCATCTTTATTAATGTTTATTTTATTAACAATAGAATAATATCTTTCAACATTATCACCATTGATACATTCTAAATTTTGACTTAAATACCATTTATAAGGCGTTTTTAAATCATAATTATTTTTATATACTTCATATTCATCAATAGTGAATAATCTTACTTCAGTAATTCTAGCTAATTCTTCTTCTTTGAAATATTTATTAATTTCATTGTTTTTAAAGAATTTATCTAAATATAAAGAATTATCACAGCCAAAAGGATCAACTGATATTAATAATAAATCATCTTCATTATCAAGAATAATCCATTCTATTTTTTTATTTCCAATACTTCCAAATTCATAAATCTTATTCATAATTTACCTCATAGTTTATTGTATAATTTAATTGAACAATTTATTGTGAACAATTTATTGTTTTTTATTCTTTTCAACACTTTCTACAACCTTCTTTGCGAATTCACCCGGATCTTTTAAAGCAAGTTCATAAAGATTAGCTGCATTATAATCAAGTGAATACATTACATGCTCATTACCATCTTTATCTAGATATTTAAAGAATAATCTAAATGATATATCAGCATTGTAATATTCTTCTGGAACATCAATAATGCAATTAACTTGATTATGTTTATCAACATCATCAATAGTTATTTCATGTATATTATCATTACCTAAATATAGTGGATCAATTTTTGATGGAGTGAAAAATGCATAAGCAAAGCCATAACATAAGATATTCTTTCGATTAACTCCTAAGTCAACATAATTGATAACTCCAGTTAAAATCATACCATCTACACCATCATTACTATATATTTCTCCATTCAGGCAATAAATCCGGTCAGTTGCTTCTACTTTAGATTTATTACATGAAGATAACATTATTAATGATGTAATCAATGATAATAATATGAAAATAAAAAACATATTTTTAAAAAATATATTTTTAAATAATCTATTTTTAAATATTAAATTTTTATCCATAATTCAATTATTCTTGATATAGAGGTAAATGTGCATATAGACGATCTAATGCATATTTATTTCTATCTTCCTCCTTGAATACATTAACAATAATGTCACCCAAATCAATAAGTGTCCATTCTTCACCAGATTCAACACCTTTAATTTCAAATTCATCTTGTAAATAGCTAATACAAGCTTGCATTTGTCGATTAGATAAAGCAGTAGAAACAACAATAAAATCAAAGAATGGAGAGAATTCTCTAGCATCATAGACTTTAATATCTTTTACTAAGTTTTTATCAATACAATCTAAAACTAAAGAAATTTTATCATTACCACTAGAACAATAAATCTTATAATCATTATAAGCATCAATTGTTAATTCATCTAAATCTTTGCCTTCTTCTTTTAGTCTTAATACTGTATCACGTAAAAAGATACCAATAGCTTTTTTATAATTCTTCTTTGCTATTCTTCTCATAGTAACAAAATAAGGATCAATCCGGTTTTCTTCCACACAATCACTGATGTAAATCAATTCTTGAAGTGGTGTCATATTTTTATCCCCAGTAGTATGAGTCCTAATAGCATTAAAGACATCTTCATCATAGAAAGATAATTCATCCATGACAATATAACAACCTAAGCAAGCATGTAATACTTTAAAAGGCTTCTTTAAAATATCTTTATCAAGATTATACTTTTTCACAATATCTTCATAATCTTTTAATGAAGCAAATTTTGCATAATCATGATAAATTGCTGCATAAGCAATCTTCACTTTGTCAACATTTAAATGAAATAATTCATTTAATTCAAGCGCCATTTTATAAACACCTAAGGAATGAATATATCTACCTAAATATCTATCTTTATCTACTTTATATTTTTTTGCACATTCTTCATATTTCTTAAAAAGATTGTTCTTTAATTCTTCAATGTCAAAATTACTTTCATCGAAGCTAATTCTATTTTCAATTAATTTATCTAATTCTGTGACTTTACCCATTCAATTCTCCTATTAATACATTGATTCTCTTATCACAATTCCAACATTTTCAAAATAATGAATTTTAATTTCTCCTTCAAGGAGGACAGTTAAAAAGCCAAGACCACTAATGCATATATCTTTCTTTTCACCATTTAATTTATATATCTTTGTTTTTATTTTACCTAATTTAATTCTTTCTTCTTCATTAGGTACAATCAAACAATCATCTTTATGATTCAAATAAAAATCATCTGCATTTTCTAGTTTTGTACGATGTATTACTAAATTATTACTAAAATTAGTAATTATAGATGCTTTATTAGTAGTTTTTAAAATATCTAATCTTAAAAAGCCTGCAATAAATAATGATTGATTTGGATTCAATTGATAAGTTTTAGGCTTAATATAAGATTTAGGTCTAACATAATCTAAAGATGATTTAGATAAATAATAAACAACATTCTTATTATTAATAATACCTGGAGTATCAATTAAATTAACATCATCATTGAGCGGAATTACAATATTATTAAGTGTTGTATTGATATTACCACTTACAGTAATAATATCATCTTCATTAGTATATAATTTAATAATTTTATTGATAATAGTACTTTTACCAACATTACTCATTCCAACAAAATAAACATCCTTTTTCTTTTCATTTAGTTCATTAATTTTATTAATTAATCTCTTAATATCATCATCTTTAAATGATGATATTAAAATACAATCTTTCACATTAACCCCAATTTGCTTTATATGACGTCTAACATAATCATATATCTTATTTTGATTAATGCTATTAATGAATAAATCCATTTTATTAACAACTAATAAAATATCTTTAGAATTAAAGATTGTATTAATTCCATTAATAATAGAACCATCTAAATCAATTCCATCAACAATATTAACAATGAAACCTTTAGCTTTTTTAATTCTTTCTAAATTAGCTAAATATTCATTATAATCTTTTTCAATAATTAAATCTTTATTGTAATGCTTTAAATCAAAGCATCTCTTACAATAGAAATCCTTATTCTCTTTTTCATGCTTAAGTAATACATTAATATCAATATAACCTTCTTTTAATGGGTTACTAGATTGTATTTTAGCACCACAGCCAATACAAAAATAATCATGATTGTGATTATCATGTTTAATATCTTTTTTAGTCATGATTATCAATTATCTCCTTATAAATACTAGGATATTTATTACGCATTCTCTTAAGCAATATTCTTTCATTCATTCTATTAAGCTTAGTATACCATTTTTCAGTTTTCTTCTTGATTGGTCTAACTAAAATGCAATCAATATTTGATTTATTGCTTCCTAAGCAATCAGTAATCAATTGATCTCCAATTGATAAGATTTGCTTTGGTGTAATTTCAGGTATTTCTTTTTTCACATCTTGATTCACCCATTTATAACATCTTTTAAACGGTTTAAAAGAATGAGCCATCCATTTAATATTGATATTTTCTTTATCAAGTTCATCACAAAATATCTTAACACGTTTAGGATGATTATTAGATGCTATATAAATAATAAAACCTATTTCAATTAATTCTTTTAATTTATTTTTTATATTATCATTTGGTACTTCCTCATCATATGGTACAAGTGTATTATCTAGGTCAATAATTAACACTTTCTTTCCAGATTTATAATAATTTGATAATGGAATATCATCAAATGTATTATAGCAACTAAATGGAAGTACATTTTTTAAATTTATAAAATACCCTAGCATTAAAGCCTCCAGAATAAATAAAATTATTAATAAATATTAAATCAATATTAAATATTAAAATAATATTAAATAATAACCTAACATTTAATGAAAGCATTATATGTTAGGTTATCATATTTTTATTATGCTTCTAAAACAGGAAGTGAAGCAGCAGCAATAGATTGACCTACTCTTCTATTCTTGTCATCAGGCATATGAATATTTACTTTTGCAGCGATGTCACGGAAGTCTTTTTCAAGAACATGTCTAGCACGAGCTACGATTAAGTTTCCACCTTTACCACTTACAACACGACCAAGTAATAAGATGTGCTTGAAATCATAGAAATGAGCATAATAAGGAATTGTATAACCAAGATAAGTTCCTAAATCTAAGAAAATATCTTCAGCTAATTTTCTTTCTTCAGCGTTTCCATTTTCAATCATATCTTGAACATATTTAAGCTTACGTGCTGGGCTCCAATCAGCATCAAATTTAACGCCTGCAGCTTCAGCAAGTTTGATAATTCCATCTTGTGAGAAATATTTAACACCACAACCATAGTCACCGCTCCATTCATCAACCATAGCATCTTTGTTATAGTCAACTGGAACAAATGCTAATTCATTTAACCAACCTAGTAATGAACCTTCTGGAGTGATATATCCAGCAGCTTCACTAGTACCCATAGCAATACCTAATACACCACTATTAGTATTAAGTTCCATTGCACCAGCTAAAGCAGTAACATCACCATCATTAGCAACAACTAGTGGGATCTTCTTGTTATATTTCTTTTCTAATTCTTTAACACAATTGATGTAAATATCTTTAACATGAGCTTTATAATCTTCTCTTGACACTTTCAAGAATAGAGATGCAACCATGATCTTGTTATCAACTACAATACCAGCTGTTGATACACCAACTGCATCAACTGTAGGCATGTATTTACTTGCAATATTAAGTGATTCCATAATACCATCAAAATGATATTTAGGATCAGAATTAATTTTAGGGAACCATACAGTTTCTTCACTGTATTTAACATCACCATTAACGCTTGCTGAAACCTTACGGTCACTACCACCAGCATCAAAACCAATTCTACATCCATTTAATCCCTTACTCATCTTAATATTTTCAGGATTAAATTCAGGAATCTCTTCATATTTACAAGGAATAACTGTTACTGGTTTTTCATATACATCTGCCATGAAGAAATAATCAAAGCTTCTCTTCCCTTTTTCGCTATAATCTTCTTCTAATTTTTTAGCTACATAATCACTACCAGCGATATAAATTTTATATCCTCCAGCCATCCATAATAAAGCTTTTACGATTCTTTCGCAATAATCATAATTTTCTTCATCATGTCCAGTACCATCTTTAAATACATTAGTTTTATAAATATAATTGTATCCTTTAGATCTTTCTAGACAAATAACTAATTCACTAGAATCTTTAGAATCTTGAACAGCTTTTTCAAACTTTCTCATTTCAAGAATAGCTGGTTTAAATTTTGAATCAAATTTTGGAATATATTTCATTATAGCCTCCTTAAAAATTTCGCTAATATCCACTTTAATCAATCCCATTATATCACGTTAAATAGTTAAAAACAATAAAAACGATCTAACAATATAAAAAGTTAGTAAAGAGAATTATATCATCCATACTAACTTTATTAATAAAATCTTATTTAATGTTTAAAATCTTAACTTTGAATGAATCATTTTCAGTTTTAACTTCAACAACGTCATTAACTTTTGCTGAAAGGATAGCTAAGCCTAAAGGTGATTCATTAGAAATCTTACCTTCAACTGGATTAGATTCAAGTGAACCAACGATAGTAACTTCTAATTCATCATCGTCATCTAAATATCTAATTTTAACTGTCTTACCTAAATTAGATACATTATCATCTACTTTCCTGTTTTCAACATCGATGATAACATGATTCTTGATGATATTTTCTAATTCTCTAATTCTTCCTTCGATTTCTGCTTGGCGATTTCTTGCAGCATCGTAGTCAGCATTTTCAGATAAGTCACCTTGTGCTCTTGCATCTTTTAAATCTTGAATATTCTTCACACGTTCAACATCTTTAAGATTTTGTAATTCTTCTTGATATTTCTTTAAACCTTCTTGAGTTAATGAATATTTCTTATTCATACAATCCTCCTATAAACAATAACATAAAGCATTATACCAAAATAAACCTTATTTTTCAAGTTAAATTATTAACAATTTAATTAGATTTAAATGCTAAATTATATAATAAATGAGTATCGTTATATCTAGCAGCACTAGAATAAGCAAACATGGTAGCAGCAATGACAAATCTACCATCAATTTCAACACCTGATACTAAGCAAATCATAGCTTCACCCGTATATCCTGTCTTCATTCCAACTGCACCTTGATAATAATAATCACTTGTTCTTTGAATCAATGCATTACCATTAGAGAAATTGTATGTTTGACCATTAGCAAGTTTAACTTGCTTATAGCTTGTACTTACCACTTCAGCAACGCCACCAAAATTAAAAGCATATTTTGCAATACTTACCATATCATTAGCGGTAACATAATGATAAGTTAATCTATCGTCCCAGCTACCATCTTTTTTATAATAGCCATTTCCATCTGGAACCATGAAATGAGAACCGATCGCACCAGCTTCTTTTGCAACTTCATTCATATAATCAGCAAACCTATCTGCTTTTTCTCTTGCGGTGTAAGTATTACCAGGTTCGTGAACATCAACTGTCAAAGCAGCAACACAATATGCAGCATCATTGCCAGAAGGAAGCATTAAAGCATATAATAATTCTCTCAATGTCCAAGTTTGACCCTTTACAACACCTGCAGTAGATGGACCTGGAGCTTCGAATGTTAAATCGTATTCATCACCTATCACATGAGTATCTTCCATCTTAGCATATTTTAAAGCTGCCATAGCAGTAATAATCTTTGTTGTAGATGCAGGATAACATTTAGATGCACCATTCTTGTTATATAATTCTTTATGATATGTCATATCATAAAGAGAAGCAAAACCAGATGATAGAGGAACTGAACTAAGTTCATGTACATTATCTTCATCCATTTGGCGATCAAAATAAATTCTTCTAGCAGTATTAACACTATAAGTATTTAAATTAATCGTAACACCAGCTTTCATCTTTTCATAATAAGTATCATATTCACTATAATCTTTCTTCAAACCAACAACAAAACCATCATAATAAACATCACTAATATCAATTCTATCTTTATTAATTATTCCAATTATTTTATTTACTTCTTTTTTAATATCGTATCTTACACTATATAAAGTATAACCACTTAAATCATAAAGAGATAAATCACCATAATAGGCAGGAGAAACTGTAAAGACATTTCCTAAATCATAATTATCTTTATATTCATATTTATAATTAAGAATAGTATCAATTGTCATTGGGAAACCTAATTTATCAGTTGTTTCATGGTATTTAGAATAAATCTTAGTATCACTACCAATATATTGTCTTACATCATATTTAATAGTTCTAGCTTCATCTTCAAACCAACCATCAAATACCATTCCATCTCTTACTTCATAAGTATAACCAGAAAATACAGTTTCTAAGAATGATGCAATAATATTACCAGCCTGAACCTGATAAGTAGTACCATCAACAACTAAATTATAAACCTTAGGGCCTTTATTAATGACATTGACTGTCATCTCATCTTCTAAGATTATTCCATCAATATTAACTTCTACTTTCACAACTGTTGAACCAAGTTTTAAGCCAGTTACAATAGTATCATCAACAGCTAAAACATCTTCATCAATAGCAGTTAAAACAATATTATATTTTGATGCATCAAAATTATAAGAAAATTCTAATTCAGTTTCTTCATTTAAATATAAATCTATTTCCTTTTCACTAAAGGCAATTTTATAATCATTGTTATTACCACTATCACAAGATATTAAGACAAATAGAAAAAATACAAAAATTAGAATAAAAATTGTTCTTTTAAGTTTCATCATATTTCACCTACTTCTTGTCAATTAACAATCTTATTAAGATTGTGTCTTTATAACCTTTTAAAACATTGACTAATTCTTCATCAATAATTATGATTTCTTCTTCTGCATGTCTTGCAGCATCCACTTCTTCATATTTATTATTATATATTCTTTTCACAACGTAATTATATTGCTTATCTCTATTAAAGAAAGAAATAGTGTCATTAACAGCGAAATAATTTCTTTGAGTTAATCTCACTTCATTCTTTTCTAAATCAATATATTTAATCCTTCCAACAAATTCTTTTGTTGGATGATCATTAGAATCATATAATTGTTCATTTGTAGTAATAGTGCCATCTAAGAAACCATGAGAAGTTAATCTATTTTCAGCTCGATTGATTTCATCATTTACTTCATTCATTAGTTTTTCGTTATCTTTATTTTCATAAATTGCATCAATCAATTTACGATAGCTTCTTACGATTGTTGCAATGTAATATTCACTCTTCATTCTTCCTTCAATCTTGAGTGAATCAACACCTGCTTCAATTAAAGCTCTTATGTAATTAACACTTGATAAATCACGTGAAGCAAAATTAAAATAACAATCTTTATTTAATTTCTCACTACCACCAAATTCATACAAATCATAATTCCATCTACATGAATGTGCACAACCTCCACGATTAGCATCACGATTCACCATATGATTAGATAACATACAACGACCAGAAAAACTAGAACACATTCCACCATGAATGAATACTTCTAAGCCAACATTAATATTCTTTTCATTTAATTTATTTCTTATATTCTTAATATCATTAATGCTTGCTTCTCTAGCCAATACAACTCTTTTTGCACCCATCTCATAATAGCCTTCACAAGCTAAAGAATTCAAAACACTAGCTTGAGTAGAAATATGTGCTTCCATCCTTTTACAATTTTTAATACATTCATCAATTATATAAATTGATGAAGCAATAATAGCATCAACACCGATATTTTCTAATTCTTTTAAATATTCAACTAATCTATTACCTTCATTAATTTCATCATTATGAGGAAGCACATTACATGTAACATAAACCTTGCTTCCTTTATTATGAGCATAAATTACACCTTCTTTAATATCATCAATACTAAAATTATTAGCTCTAGCTCTTAAACTAAACTCTTTACCACCAATATAAACAGCATCAGCACCAAAATCAACAGCAACCTTTAATTTATCAAGTGAGCCAGCTGGAGCAAGTAATTCAATTCTATTCATCATAATTACTCACCACCTTGAAGAATCAAATTCTTCTTATACAAGAAACTTGTAAAATAATCATTAACATCAAAGACTTCACTTAAGTCTTTGATTTTTCCATCTCTATATTTCACAAAACCATCAATCATCTTCTTATTCTCGCATGAATCAATAAAGAAATTAGATAAATAAATAAAATCACACTTTAATAAATCGACACCCAAAGCAAGCATCTTCTTAGATGAATAAATAACACTATAGTCCTCACCTTCATATATTTTATATAAATCATCACGAAGTTCTTCAATAAGATCATAAACATGATTCTTCTTTAAATCAATATAACCATCTTTATCCTTTATATATTCATTATATAAAGATAATACTTCTCTTTTAGTATAAAAAATTGGAAAATAGCCATAAGCAAGTAAACCAACCTTACCAACTTTCATATTTTGATTAATTTCATCGAGTGATAATTCATTAGACATTAAACAAGATATACCTTGTTTTACAAAGAATTCTAAATCCTTTGAAGAGCAAAGATAAGTCTGAGCAAAATAATATAATTTATTAAGCTTATTTAATTTTTTAAAATAATAATAAATACTAAAATCAGTAAAGATAAATTTAACAAAATCAAAGTTAATATAATTATTAATAAAGCCAATAACTTCATCAATATTATCTTCATCAATAATCTTATCTATTCTAAAAATTAGTTCTTTTTTATTGTCTTTTATCCAATCTGTTATTTTTTTTATCAAATCTGAATCATATAAAGGATTAGGACTAATTGAATATTTAGTATTTACAATTAGTCCATCAATATCTTTATAATCACAAAATGATAAATTATTCAATTCAACCAAAATTTTCATCATTAATCACCTTAACTTTTTACTAACACTAACACCATCACCCAATTCGTAAAAGACAGTTTCATAATCATTATTATTTTTTAAATATTCTAAGAAATTATTAACTTTTCTCATTAAAGCCTTCAAATCTCTACTCATCGAATAATCTCCTTCTTGGTATTTTTTCACAAAGCCATGGAAAGAAAGATTATCACAAATAATAACTCCACCTACTTTTAATAATTTTGAAAATTTTTCAAAAAATTTAATATATTGGGCTTTAGCTGCATCAATGAATATCAAATCATAATCATTAAATAACAGTGCTTCATCAGCAGTTAAAGCATCAGAATAAATTACCTTTATTCTATTATTTAATCCTGCTTCATTTACATTGTTTAAAGCAATATTATACATTTCAAGATTTCTTTCAATAGTATGAACAATAATATCTTCATCTACACTAGCCATATTAATTGCACAATAGCCTATAGCACAACCAATTTCTAATAGTCTTTTCGCATTATTCTTTTTAATTGTTTCTATTATAATATCAAGTCCATCATCTAAAACAATAGGAACATTATTCTTGATTGCATAATCTTTAATTGTATTTATAAAATTATTTAATTCTACACTTTTATTAATGTCTTTAATCATTATTACACCTATTTTATATCATTGATTATACAATAATACTGTGTATTCTTCAAGACATTTTGACTGTTCAAGCAATATAGATAAGCATCTTTATAACGAGAAAGTAATCCAAGCAAATATAAATAACGCATATCAATATAACATTTATAAATCAAGAATTGATAATTATTATAAAAATATAAGAATCTATATTTAATAAAATTAGCAATAAAAGCAGGATCTTTTTGTTCTAATTCTATACTCATTAAATCAATAAAGCTAATATGTATTATATAATCAAGGTGTAAATCAAATTGTTTACTAACACTATCTTCATCAAAACTTTCATATTTGTTTTCTAAAACATATTCTTCATCATTTAATTTATTCTTAATTTTCAATTTATCTCTATATTCATCAAATTTATTCTTAAATTCTAAAACAACTCTTTTGTTCTTTTTCTCTTCTCTTTTAATCATTAAGGTAGCTAAACCAAATAAAGCAACAAATTTATAAATAAAAGAATCATAAATATTATCAATGATCATTTTATTGATAACATCTTCTAACAATCTAATACTTTCTATTAAGTGATTATTAGTTAATAATAAATAGGCTTTAGTATATAAATAATCATAATTACAACTAGGTAATATATCTTTTTCATTAATATTTATTATATGCTTATAGCTTTCACTTTCTATTACATCTTCATTATCTATTCTTTCTTCAAAATCTTCACAAATTAATTTTGTCATCTTAATTTTGAATTGTTTCGACTCAGGAAAATATGAATCGAAATATGATTTTAATTTTAAATATTCATATTTATATCTTTCTTTATTTAGATTAACCATTGTATAGAATTTAATCTCTTGAATTAACATTCTCAGTTCGACATTCTTTATATTAAACATATTTAACATTAATAAATATTGATAGCACTTGCGGTACTGCATTGTATGCTTAAAATATATAGTCATGACAAATAACATAAATATTACTTCTTCTGTTGATAAAGTATTTTTTACTTCATTAACCTTAAGCATTATTCGATTAAATTCTTTTAAATCACATCTTAAAACACAAGCAAATGCTTTACATAATTCTTCTCCAGCGACAAATACTTGTTTTTGAAGTGAACCAACTATATCTATTATTTCATCAATATCATCATTCAAATAATGCTTTAATATTTTTTCAATTGTATTAATTGGTTTAATTTCTTCAAGTTCACGATAATTCAAATTTAATCTTTCGCAGATTTTAGTTGCATAATATGAATTAGGTACACTCACTTGATTTCTTTCTAATTTGGATAGGTAAGCTAAACAACAAATGTGATTACTTACTTCTTCTAAAGTCAAATCAAGTTCTTTTCTTCTATTTTTAATTGCAGTGCCAATAAAATTTAGTTCAACTGCTCCTCCTTTTGATGCAACTCGAGAAGCAAATTCATTAATTCCTTCTAAATCTACTAATAAATAATTTTCTTGTAAAGAAGGTACAATTTCAGATAAATAATCCTTTGTTATAAAGCTATTAAAAAAGTTTTTTTCATTCATATTTAAAAATCTCCTTTATAAATATTTACAAAGATAATAAGAAAATTACTTGTTTATTTTTATTTTTTTAAAGTTTTTATCTTAAATTA
>JAFSVH010000060.1 GCA_017450215.1 Bacilli bacterium
GATAAAAGCATTTTTAGCAGGTGGAATAATAGATGTATGTGCTTGGGTCAATATGGATAAACACGCATCTACGCCTTGCCATACATTAAAAAAAGATGCGTGGTATGTAAATATGATTACAGTTGAACCAGAGTTTCAAGGAAAAGGCATAGGCAGTAAATTAATCAACGATTTTATTGTGCCCTATGTCAAAGATAATGGTGGCAAAGAAGTATCGCTATTTACAAACAATGATAGAAATAAAAAGTTTTATGTAAAAAATGGATTTAGTGAGTTTAATTTTAGAGAGTTTAGTTATAAAGGAAATAAAATGCCAAATTATAGTATGGTGCGGGCAGTATAAAATTATTTAATCAGTGTGATTGAGTGCATAACTGGTTTTTCTATATAGAGCTAAAACATTTTGAGGGTAAATTTATGAAAGAATCTTTTAAGAAAATCGTATCAACAGTTTTAATAATTACTATGATATTTACAAATGTAGGGTTTGTAACACTTGCAGAATCGGTTTCTGATGTCATAGAATCAAATGAATCTGTGTCAAATAATAATGATGGAATTTTTAATAAATACTATGAAGAAATGTTAAATGAAAATATAGAAGCAAGTATTAAGGAAGAAGCAATTCACATAGTTAACCAAGATGCTGAAAGTGAAGAAGATAATTTTTCTTATGAAGAAAATGAAGAAAAATTAGAGGAAGAATTAGAAGAAGACATTGATAATGAAAATGAAACGGATACTGATGTGAATGCTGAAGTTGTAAGTATTGATGTAGAAACAGAAATTAATAACATCATAGAAGAACAAGAAGAAAGTGTAATTGAGTCTGAAAAATTATTAGAATTAACTGATGCTACTGTAATCACACCAAATGAAGAAAGAATTTCTTCTGAAAGTGATATAATAGATGACAATAAAAGTGATGAAAATGAAAAATATGAAGATATAGTTGCTACAAATAGTGATATAAAGTTGAATGATGAAGAAGAGATGACATTATGTGAATTGCAAGAAGTTAACCAAGCATCATTAAGTGAATTGCAAGTAGTTAACCAAGCATCATTAAGTGAGTTGCAAGAAGTTAATCAGGCATCATTAAGTGAGTTGCAAGAAGTTAATCAGGCATCATTAAGTGAACTAAAAATAGTAAGTAATTCTAATCTTTTGGGTGATGGTAATATTATTCCTTCATACATTTGGCTTGGCACATATCCTCAAAGTAGCACAGATTATGATGTAGTTGATCCTATAAGATGGGTAGTTTTAAATGATGATAATAATCAAAAATATCTTTTGTCAGAAAAAATACTTACACATAGACCAATTGCACCTGCTGATAATTTTGCTGCAAGTCCACTAAAAGGTTGGTTAAATGGTGACTTTTACAACAAAGCTTTTGAAGCTTTTGAGAAATCTGCGATAATAGATACACACATTACTGATGCAGGAGACACTACTTGTAAAATATATTTATTGTCAAGAGACGAACACGATAGTTATAATGTAAGATCATACAATGTGAATTCTAAAGCACCTAAAACAACATACTCAGGTGATGCATCAGGTTTGATATCGTCGGCTAATCCTTATTGGC